>DNLO01000242.1 GCA_003488445.1 Lachnospiraceae bacterium
ATGAATGTAGTCTGTCTGGATATGGAGGGGGTGCTGGTCCCGGAGATATGGATAGCCTTTGCGGAGGAGACCGGCATACCTGAGCTGAAGCGGACCACTCGTGACGAGCCTGACTATGACAAGCTGATGAAATACAGGATAGGCATCCTGAAGGAGCATGGACTGGGACTGAAGGAGATACAGTCCGTGATAGAAAAGATAGATCCCCTGCCGGGGGCGAAAGAATTTCTCGATGAGCTGAGGAGCATCACGCAGGTGATCATACTCTCGGACACCTTCGAGCAGTTTGCGACTCCACTGATGAAGAAGCTGAACTGGCCCACCATATTCTGCAACACTCTGGAGGTGGCAGAGGACGGAAGCATCATAGGCTACAGGATGAGAGTAGAGAAGTCTAAGCTCTCCACGGTGAAGGCACTGCAGAGCATTGGCTTCGAGACCATAGCTGCAGGCGACTCTTTCAACGACCTCGCCATGATAGAGGCATCCAGAGCAGGCTTCCTCTTCAGGAGCACGGAGCAGATCATGAAGGATCATCCGGAGCTTCCCGCATTCGAAGAGTACAAAGACTTCCTCGAGGCTATAAAAAAAGCCCTGTAGAGGCTTGACACACATATACAGAGAGTAGTATCATCTGTACTTGCCGAAGACAGCAGGTGGAGGGATCGTATGATCCGGACCGTAAGATCCGCAAGGACGCCAGCCGAGGAAAAACATACCCGATACGGGTTTTGTATGGGATTCGATCTCCCCTGTCTTTACGGCAGGGGATTTTTGTTTTTTCGGTAAATCTTAAAAGGAGGTAGAAAAGCGTATGGCAAAGGTAGAACTCAAGGCTCCCATAGTCGATGAGATCTCCGAAAAGATCAAGAATGCACATGCGGCAGTGCTCGTAGACCACAGAGGACTCACAGTCGAGCAGGACACTCAGCTTCGCAGACAGCTCCGCGAGGCAGGCGTCACATACAAGGTCTACAAGAACACCATGATGAAGAGAGCTTTCGAAGGCACAGACTTCGCTGAGCTCGATAAGCATCTCGACGGACCTTCCGCATTGGCTCTGGCCGATGAGGATGTCACGGCTCCCGCCCGTGTGCTGGTGAAGTTTGCAAAGACCGCGGACAAGCTTGAGATCAAAGGAGCAATCATCGAGGGCAGCTACTATGATGTGAAGGGTATAGAGGAGCTTGCTAATGTTCCTTCAAGAGAGGAACTGCTCGGAAGACTCTTTGGTTCATGGAAGTCACCTGTATCCAACTTCGCAAGGGTCATCGCCCAGATCGCGGAGAAGGGACCCGATGCAGGAGAGGCAGCAGCACCTGCTGAGGAAGCAAAGGCTGAAGAGGCAGCTCCGGCTGAGGCACCTGCTGAAGAGGCAGCACCTGCAGAAGCAGAGGCACCTGCAGCAGAAGAAGCAAAGGCAGAAGAGTGATCATTACTTATTATTAATTGGAGGAAATCAAAATGGCAAAGCTTACAAAAGAAGAAATAATCGATGCTATAAAAGAGCTGACAGTGCTTGAGCTGAACGATCTCGTAAAGGCTTGCGAGGAGGAGTTCGGTGTATCTGCAGCAGCAGGCGTAGTAGTGGCAGCAGGCGGTGCAGCAGCAGGCGGCGCAGCAGCAGCTGAGGACAAGACAGAGTTCGACGTAGAGCTGACTGAGGTAGGACCTAACAAGATCAAGGTCATCAAGGTCGTACGTGAGGCTACAGGTCTCGGCCTGAAGGAAGCAAAGGATCTCGTCGAGGGAGCTCCCAAGGTACTCAAGGAGGCAGCTGACAAGGCTACAGCCGATGATATCAAGGCTAAGCTCGAGGCAGAGGGCGCTAAGGTTACCCTGAAGTAAAAATAAATTAAATTTTTATTGACTTCATAAGAAAGCTTGTGTTACCATGTAGATTGCACTTTTGTGGCGGCGCAGGCTTTCTTTGTCTTTAAATCCAGCCGTAAACGCCCTTTCCGGGCGCATTTCTGCAGGGTGTGGGAACAGAAAAACACATTATTATTCACGGGGTGATGACTTAAATGGAAAAGAACAGAATATACCCAGTCTACAGCGGTAAGAACCTGAGGATGAGCTACCAGAGACAGAAAGAGGTCCTGGAGATGCCCGATCTGATAGAAGTTCAGAGAACGTCGTATGACTGGTTTATTAATGAGGGCTTGAAGGAAGCGTTCGAGGATATTTCCCCTATAAACGACTATAGCGGAAATCTTTCCATGGAGTTTGTCGATTACCAGTTCAACAAAGACAAAGTTAAATACAGCATAGAGGAGTGCAAGGCGAGAGATGCCACATATTCGGCTCCTCTCGAGGTGACGGTAAGGCTCTACAATGCATCCAAACCGGAGGGAGACAACACCGAGCAGAAGATATTCATGGGTGAGCTCCCCATCATGACGGATACCGGAACATTCGTCATCAACGGCGCGGAGCGAGTCATTGTGTCTCAGCTCGTCCGTTCACCCGGCATATATTATGGTATAGATCACGATAAGTTCGGTAAGAAGCTCTATTCCTGCACTGTGATACCCAACAGGGGCGCATGGCTGGAGTATGAGACCGATTCGAATGATATCTTCTATGTACATGTAGACCGTACCAGGAAGGTTCCTGTCACGGTGCTGCTCCGTGCTCTGGGACTGGGCACCAACCAGGAGATCTTCGACCTCTTCGGAGATGAGCCCAAGCTCGTGGCTTCCATCACCAAGGATCCCGGAGAGAGCGTGAAAGACGGTCTGCTGGAGCTCTACAAGAAGATACGTCCCGGTGAGCCTCTGGCTGAGGAGAGTGCAAGGTCACTCATCGAGGGAATGTTCTTCGATGCCAGGAGATACGATCTCGCCAAGGTGGGACGTTACAAGTTCAACAAGAAGCTTTCCTTCAGGAACCGTCTGGCAGGACAGATCCTCGCCGAGGATGTGCTGGATCCCGCTACCGGAGAGATCATCAAGCTTCCCGGCAAGAACGGTCTGGCAGCGAAGGCAGGCTGCGAGGTCACGAGAGAGCTGGCCGATGAGATCCAGAACAGCGGCGTGCGCAGCGTGACGATACAGACAGAGAAGAGGAACGTGAAGGTCCTCTCTTCGATGATGGTGGACATCAATCATTATATCGAGTTCCCCAAGGGCGAGAGTGCAAGGGATTACGGCGTGACTGAGCTCGTGTACTATCCTGCTCTCGAGAAGCTGATGGAGGAGAACGATACACCCGAGGCTCTCAAGGATGCTATCAGGCACAATATCGGAGAGCTGATCCCGAAGCATATCACCAGAGAGGATATATTCGCTTCGATCAACTACAACATGCATCTGGAGTATCATATCGGACACAAGGATGATATAGACCATCTCGGCAACCGCCGTATCCGTGCGGTGGGCGAGCTGCTCCAGAACCAGTACAGGATCGGTCTTTCGAGACTGGAGAGAGTCGTGCGTGAGAGGATGACCACACAGGACATCACCACCGTGACCGCTCAGCAGCTGATCAACATCAAGCCCGTGACTGCAGCAGTGAAGGAGTTCTTCGGATCATCCCAGCTGTCACAGTTCATGGATCAGAACAACCCTCTGGGTGAGCTGACACACAAGAGAAGACTCTCGGCCCTGGGCCCCGGCGGACTCTCAAGAGACCGTGCAGGAATGGAGGTCAGAGATATCCATTATTCACACTACGGACGTATGTGCCCCGTAGAGACACCCGAAGGACCGAACATCGGTCTGATCAACTCGCTGGCATGCTTCGCACGTATCAACGAGTATGGCTTCGTGGAGTCTCCCTACAGGAAGGTGGATCATTCTGATCCCGAGAATCCGAAGGTGACGGATGAGGTCGTATACATGACCGCGGACGAGGAGGACAACTATCATGTAGCTCAGGCTTCCGAGCCGCTGGATGAGAAGGGTCACTTCGTGAACCGTATGGTATCGGGACGTTTCAAGGATGAGACGCAGCAGTACGAGAAG
>DNLO01000138.1 GCA_003488445.1 Lachnospiraceae bacterium
AGGCTCTTCCAGGAGGCTGCAAAGAAGACGGGGGGCATGAGATGGTTCTCCGATGAAGAGATAAACAAGACCATAGATGCGCTCAACAAGATGAAGGAAAAGGACGGCAAGCTTTCAAATAAAGGCCGGGATTTCCTTGATCGTATGACAGAGCTTAAAGACGGTATACAAAAGCAGAAAAACGGGAACTACGCCAAACTGTATGTAAGGGCATATGATGCGGCGTACGAATTCGCCCAGGAGAGCACAAAAAACGGAAGAAAAGACGAAGCTTCCGCAGAAGCAAAGGCTATGGCCGATATGGTCTTCGAAAGGCTGAATGAGAATCAGAGGATATATACTCTCCGTAACGTAGTGCCTCAGGTAGAGAAGAAGGCAAAGAAAGAGGCGAGCCTTTCGCAAAGCGACAGGGAAAAGATAGAGAAACAGAAGGCCGCGGACAGCAACAAGAAGGAGAAGATGTACGAGAAGGCCAGAAGTGAAGTAAAGAAGGCCAGGGAGAATCAGAGGAGCCGCGCGGTGAAGAAGGATCCTCTGAGCCAAGGAAGGGTCATGTGACCGACAGGAGATACAGACGATGACAGACTGGCATTACGCAGTATCGAGTTTCGTGGACATGTTCGCGAATATGAACTTTACCGAAGGCCCCATATTCTATGTGATAGGTATGGTGGCAGCCCTGTACTGCTGTCTGGAGGGCTATGGCATCTACAAGATGGTGCTCGGTGCCATGGGGTTCCTGCTGGGCTTCAGGGCAGGCTACTATATATTCGGGACTCTGGGATATACGGGAGAGAGACTTCTTATGGGAGAGACCTTCCTGGGACTGATACTTATGGTGCTGGCCTACAGGATATTCCTGGCAGGGATAGGGATAGCGGCCTTTCAGTTCGCAAGCTCCAACCTTCCGGTATATGTGGAGGCGTTCTTAAAGGACAGGGTGAGATACCCGTTTCTCATCACAGGCTTTGTGGTGGTGGCAGTCTCCGTGGTGCTCGCCTTCATCATTGCGAAGTATTCCGTCACAATGACGAGACCGGTGCTGGTGTGTCTCACGGCTGTGGTCGGCGGATTTGCCGCGATCAATTTCCTGCTGGATCTGCTGCCGGTTTTTCCCTATGAGGTAGAGCTTCCTCCGGCTTCGTCGGTAGTGTGGCTTTTCGCAAAGGTGTTCCTTTCGGCGGCGGGAGTAGGAGTACAGGGCGTGAAGGACCCCCCCGGAGTATTCTGAAGATGAGATACAATCTCCGCGGGGAAGAAGAGAGCCGGGGCAAGACAGAAGGTGTACGGCACAAGGTAGAACTCAAGGTTTTGTCTTTTCTGCGTTATTTCGTGCCTGCTGTAGGACCGCTCTTTGTATACCTTCTGACAGAGGGAGCTTTCGTGGTATTCGGATCGGCGATAGTGCATCCGGAGCTCACTCACGAGGAGTTCATACAGCAGAAGATGAACATTTACATGATATTCGGGGTGATAGCCACCTTTTTGATGCTCAGGGCATATTCGAGGAAATGCGGCAGCACTTTTTTCGAGGATGCATCCCTGTACAGAAAAGACCTCAGCCTGATTAAGAGCGCGGGGTGCCTGCTTTTCGGGCTGGGAGCGGCTCTGGGATTGTCGGCCTTCATCTCGC
Organism: Lachnospiraceae bacterium; assembly: GCA_003488445.1. Lineage (GTDB taxonomy): Bacteria > Bacillota > Clostridia > Lachnospirales > Lachnospiraceae > NK4A144. The sequence continues at coordinate 1,634 of DNLO01000138.1, forward strand.
TGCTTCCCAAGGTGGGACCGGTGGCTGCATATGATGAGAGCATCCAGAACCTGTATGAGAGCTGGTCGGTATATCTGGGCGTCCTCTTCAATACCTTCTTCACTCCGCTGGTGGAGGAGGTGGTGTTTCGGGGCTATATGCTCAACAGGCTGCTGCCCCACTGGGGCGAGAAGGCTTCGCTGTTTGCGGTAAGCTTCTGCTTTGCTTTCCTGCACGGCACGGCACTCTGGATGCTCTATGCATTCCTTATGGGCTGGCTGATAGGAAAGGTTTCGATACAGGAAGATAATATTTTTTATGCAGTGCTCATGCACATAGGCTTCAACCTGCTGTCTTCAATGCTCTGGTTCATTTATCTCTTCAGACCGGGGACGCAGGAGGCTCTGGCAGACAACAAGCCCATGCTGCTCTTTTTGGGGATACTTGGTGCATCGGTGGCACTGCTCATAGCAAAGGCATACAAAATGGAGAGGCAGAGCCTCTTCATTACCAGGTTTTTCAGAGGTGAGATATGAGAGACGAAATGCAGGATATGGGAAAAAAGCTGCTCAAGTGGATACCCGTGATACTGATAGGTGTCTTTGTGCTCGGCTTCATCACGGAGGCCGTGCTCTTCGGGCTGTCCAACTATTTCGCCACCGGTACTCTGAGCTTCACCGGTGCGGATTTCCGCGAGATCTTTTCTCCCAACACCCTGGTGTTCGGTGCGGCTGAGGTCGCCATCATACTGGTGGCAGTCGTGGTGAACGGCAACTCGTCCATACTCAGAGCCTCCAAGAACATGCTGAACAGCAAAGCGGAGAGAGTGGAGGGCTCGCTGGAGAACTCCCGCTGGATGGAGGAGAGGGAGAGGAACGAGCTCTTCCCGAAGGTGCAGTTCTCGAAGCTTTCAGGGCTGAAGAAGGACGGCATACCTCTTTACGCCGTATACAACAGCAAGAAGAAGGATATGGATATCAACATCATATCTCCGGCCCACGGTATCATAATAGGTGCCACGGGATCCGGTAAGACGACTACCTTCGTCAATCCGGTGGTGCAGATACTGGGAAGATCGGGCGCGGGCTCATCCATGATATGCACGGATCCGAAGGGTGAGCTGTTCCAGCTTCACTCGAAGCTGCTCTCCGAGAACGGCTACAACTGCATGGTGCTCGACCTGAGAGATCCCTACAGCTCCTTCAGGTGGAATCCTCTGGGCTCCATCTACGACACTTATCAGGAATACCTCCACAAGGGGGATGACATACTTGAGCATATGGATTCCATAGATGATTATCCGGATCTTCAGCTCGTTCATGACCGCTCGAAGTTCGTGGATGACGAGCCGTGGTACGAGTGGGAGGGAGCAGCGTATGCAGTGCGCGTGGATCTTATCAACCGTGCGCGGATAGAGAAGCAGAAGCTTTTCGATGAGACCTATGAGGATCTGAACGATCTGATATCCGTCATCTGTCCCATAGAGAACGAGAAGGACCCCGTATGGGAGAAGGGAGCGCGCTCCATCATCATGGCTACGGCGCTTGCCATGCTGGAAGATTCCGAGGATCC
>DNLO01000070.1:0-4232 GCA_003488445.1 Lachnospiraceae bacterium
AAGTCTGCCGTAGTGTGGATACAGCGGAATACGATCTTTTTCAGAAGACTGCCGTCTCCCCCCGCATCCTCTCCCGACGAAAAAGGCGCAGGTATACCCCGCGCCTTTATCTCTTCTTCTATTATCTCGAAGCTCCTCTTCTCTATATCCTGAGGTCTGATGCTCTCTATCTTCGAAGCGTCTTTTTTCATGCCTTCCTTATTTCTTCACCAGCAGCGACTGTCCGGTCATCTCCGCAGGCTGGGGCATGCCCATGACCTCCAGCAGTGTGGGCGCTATATCACAGAGCTTGCCGCCCTCACGCAGCGTATATGCCGGGTCGTAGTTGTAGAGTATGAAGGGAACGGGATTGGTGGTATGTGCGGTATGAGGCTCCCCCGTCTCGTGGTTGATCATCTGCTCCGCATTACCGTGATCGGCACAGATGAAGAGCACACCGTTCATCTGCTTCACTGCCTCTGCCGCAGCGCCCACGCACTGGTCCACTCTCTCCACGGCCTTTATCGCAGCATCCAGCACACCGGTGTGGCCCACCATATCTGGATTTGCGAAGTTGATGATGATCACATCATACTTGCCCGAGGTTATGGCTGCATTCAGCTTCTCGGAAACCTCCGGAGCGCTCATCTCGGGCTGCAGATCATAGGTCGCCACAGCCGGAGAGTTCACGAGAGTCCTGTCCTCGCCCTCGTTCGGCTCCTCTATGCCTCCGTTGAAGAAGAAAGTCACATGGGCGTACTTCTCCGTCTCGGCTATACGCAGCTGCTTCAGCCCGTTTTTCGCCAGATACTCGCCCAGGGTATTTACTATCTCCTCTTTCTTGAATGCCACGTATTTATTGGGTATGGTCTCGTCATAGTCCTTGAAGCAGACATAGACCAGAGGCATGTACCCGTTTGCTCTCTTGAGATATGCTATCGTCTTTGTGTCAGAGGGATCCCCGCCCTGCGCTTTGATGTCATCATCGGTAAAGCAGAACGCCTTCGTGATCTCTCTTGCCCTGTCGGGTCTGAAGTTAAAGAAGATCACCGAATCGTTGGGCTTCACCACGGATACCGGCGTACCGTCACTCTCCGTGATGACTGTAGGCAGTACGAACTCATCCGTCACGTCCTTGTCATAGGAATCCTGCATGGCCTGTACGGGATCCGTTGCCTTGACGCCCTCGCCCAGCACCAGCGAATCATAGGCCTTCTGTATACGGTCCCAGTTGTTGTCCCTGTCCATGGCGTAGTAGCGTCCGGAGAGAGAAGCGACCCTGCCGACTCCGATCTCCTTCATCTTGTCCACCAGCTCCTGCAGGTATTCCTTTCCCGATGCAGGGGGTGTGTCCCTTCCGTCGAAGAAAGGATGTACATATACCTTGTCAAAGCTCTCCCTCTTGCAGAGCTCCAGTATGGCATACAGGTGGGTATTGTGGCTGTGCACGCCGCCGTCTGAGAGCAGGCCCCATATGTGCAGGTCCGATCCGTGCTCCTTACAGTTGTTTATCGCACGCAGCAGCTCCTCGTTCTTAAAGAACGTCCCATCCTCTATATACTTCGTGATCAGAGTGAGATCCTGATAGATGATACGTCCGGATCCTATGTTCATATGGCCGACCTCAGAGTTGCCCATCTGTCCGTCGGGGAGACCTACCGCCAGTCCGGAAGCATATCCCTTCTGAAAAGGACACTCAGCCATCAGTCTGTCCATCACCGGTGTCTTTGCCATGTATACGGCATTCGCATCGTGATCATCCGACAGTCCGTATCCATCCAGCACCATCATCACTACAGGTTTCTGTCTCATATCATTTCCTCCTCTTCCCGGCTCCGCAGGTATCAATAGAATCTCTTCAGTTCTTTATCGTAATGGTATCCCGCCGCCTCGAGCTTACCCGTGATCTCCTCTTCATCGAACCCTTCGCTGGATGCCATATCGGAGAGATCCTCATACTTGTCCCTGAGTCCCATATTGATATAGCTGAGCAGCATGTTCACATCCTTCGGCAGCATTCCGTACCATCCTTTCCAAAGCCATGGCATATCATACCACAACATACTCCATATTTCCACGGCGATTATACTACATGTTTGTATCGAATTAGAGACGAATAAGTGATATCATAATGCCTATGAACCGTAATCTGATGATACAAGGGACAATGTCAGGCGTCGGCAAGAGCCTGATCACTGCAGGTATGTGCCGTATGCTGAAGCAGGACGGCCTGAATCCCGCACCCTTCAAGTCCCAGAATATGGCCCTGAACTCTTACGTCACAAAGGACGGTTTCGAGATAGGGCGTGCCCAGGCCATGCAGGCCTTCGCCGCAGGCCTCACTCCCACCGTGGAGATGAACCCCGTCCTGTTAAAGCCCACCGGAGACACCGGCTCCCAGGTCATAGTGAACGGTCTCCCCGTAGGCAATATGACAGCCAGGGAATACTTCGAATACAAGCGCTCTCTGATGCCTGATATAGGCAAAGCCTTCAGTTCTCTGGCAGAGCAGTACGACCCCATCATCATAGAAGGGGCCGGCAGTCCCGCAGAGATCAATCTTAAAGATCACGATATAGTCAATATGGGCCTCGCAGAGATAGTGGACGCTCAGGTCTTCCTTGTGGGAGATGTCGACAGAGGCGGCGTGTTCGCCCAGCTCGTGGGCACATTGATGCTGCTCTCATATAAGGAGAGGTCCCGTGTCAGAGGCCTCATCATCAACAAGTTCAGAGGAGACCGCTCTCTTCTTGATCCGGGCATCGCAGCCCTGGAGAAGAAATGCGGCATCCCCGTGATCGGCGTGATACCCTATCTTCCCGATCTCATGCTGGAGGATGAAGACAGTCTGACGGAGCGCTTCGATCCCCGAAGGAAGTCCGACGCATCGATCACGATAGCCGTGGTCCGTCTTCCCCGCATTTCGAACTTCAGCGACTTCGATCCCTTCGAGCAGAACCCCTCGGTATCCGTAGTCTATACGGCAGATCCCGACAGGCTCGCGAAGGCTGACCTGATAGTGATCCCGGGCACCAAGAACACCATAGAGGATATGCATTTCATGAACGAGATGCACCTGTCCGAAAGGATAAAGGAGCTATCTGGTGCGATACCCATCATAGGCATATGCGGCGGACTCCAGATCCTCGGAGGCAGCATAGCAGACCCGGAAGGAGCCGAGAGCGGCGGAAGCATAGAAGGTCTCGGTCTGCTTCCCTACGATACAGTGATGCAGGAAGAGAAGCACCTCGCACAGCGTGAAGGCACCATAGAGCCGGGACTTCCCGGCATCTTTGCTTCCCTTTCCGGAAAGCACTTCACAGGCTACGAGATCCATCTGGGAGAGTCAGTCTCCCGCGATGATCCTTCGGCACATTTCCCCGTGCTCACAGGCACGGATCGTGACGTTTACGGCACATATATGCACGGCATCTTCGATGATGCCGATATCACGGGCACCATTTTGTCCGCCCTTGCCGCAAGGAAGGGCATATCTTTGGATCTGTCCCGTCAGAAGGACGAGTATCTGTTCCGCGACAGCGGATACGACAGGATCGCGGACGCTCTCCGCGAGGGTATGAACATGGAGCTGCTCCACATGCTCCTTGGCATCTGATCTATCTTTTATTCTTTGCTTTTACCACATTTATGAATTCGGATTCAGGCATGGGACGTGCGAAGTAGAAGCCCTGGATGAACTCTGTATCCAGCTCCTTCAGCTTGTTCAGCTGCTCCTCTGTCTCGACACCCTCTGCCACAGTCTCCGAGCCCACTCTGTGTATCATGTCCGCAGAGCTCTCCAGCAAGGTCATGGCATTGCGCCTCTCTCTCTCCTTCTCCAGGCTGTAGGGCGGCTGCACCAGGGTCTTATCCATCTTTATGATGTCGAAGGGCATCATGATGATCCTGGACAGTGAAGAATATCCGGTCCCGAAGTCATCCAGCGTGAAGTTGAATCCGAGCCTCGAAAGCTTGCGCACGTTCTCCTCCACCATTCCCGTGAAGGTATCCGCAGAGGTCTCCGTGATCTCGATATTGATCTGCGAAGGATGTATGTGATAGATATCCACATACCGCATCAGCTTGTCCGGCAGATCCTCCTGTATCATGTCGGGCACGGAAAGATTGATCTCTATGTACCTGAGTCCCAGGGTCTCTATCTTGCGGTCGGATATCATCCGGCACACCTGCTGTATGACGAACTCATCTATCTCTATGATGGATCCGTTGCTCTCCGCTATGGGTATGAAGAC
>DNLO01000070.1:4339-5324 GCA_003488445.1 Lachnospiraceae bacterium
GATACGAACTTCTTCTCCTTTAGTGAGAAGATCGGCTGATAATACACCTCGAGATTGCCGGCAGACACCGCATTACGTACCTTCTCGTCCACCTCTCTGACATACCGGTCATGCTCTCTGTCCAGCTTCTTCACGTCTATCACGGCCTTGGACTTCATCCGTCCTTCCCTGGCCGCCATATACACCAGATCCACCAGAGCCTGGAAGGAGTCCGCCATCTCCGGCAGCTCTATGCAGCACGTGGTGGCATGTATCTCCATCTCATATGCATCATTTCCGAAGACGGACTTGAAGCGCTCATTCAGGCTGTCCTGTATACGTATGGCCTCATTCCGTCCCTCTTCCTGCATCACGAAGGCATATACGCCCTTGCTCATCCTGTAGATCGGAGTGCCGTTCGCTATCCTCACCAGCTCGTCGATCACGTTTTCCCTGAGCTTGATCTCATTGGTATCACCGAGGAGCTTCATGAAGGTCTCCGCCCCGTGGATTGCCAGAGCCACCACATACAGGCTCACATCCTTATGCTTTTCCAGATAGAAGAATCTGCGCTTCATGGATTCGCGGAAGTTGTCCATCCCCAAAAGTCCTGTCTCCGGCTCATACTGTTCATCGGGATTCTTCAGGCAGAAGAACTCCTCTGCTATGAGCAGGGCAAGTGCGAATCTCTGGATCTCGAACTCCGGGTGCATCATCTCCACGACGGTCATGACGGATGCTATCACGAACATTATGAGCAGCATCAGCGTCCTTTCCAGAGATGAATTCTTCTTGTAGATGATCAGTATGTTGATACCTGTCATCAGCATGAAAAGGTCCCCGGCATAACCTGCGCGGAGCAGCGTGAGAGACCCCGACAGAGAAGAAGCTATGCAGAATACTATATCCACTACGCAGGGTATGATGACGAACACCATATACCTCAGAAGTCCCACATTGTAGACCGATATCCTGTATACGAAGATCACCATCAGCGCTATCCCGA
>DNLO01000070.1:5436-7958 GCA_003488445.1 Lachnospiraceae bacterium
CTGAAGGCTTTTGTAAAGCTTATCACCCCCAGAGTGGAGGCCATGAGGACACATATCATGGAGCTCAGCACCACGCCGTTCTCCACGATCTTGTGCATCTTCTCGAGGAAGAAAGCATAGATCAGGCACAGCAGGATCATAAAGGCTGATATGTCAAAGAAGTAGGCCTGCATGTTTCTCCCTCCTTCCCTTTATGAATCCTATCAGCTCCGCACCGGACTGGAATCTCGCCAGCTGGAATCCCTGCACCTTGTCCACTCCGATCTTTACCGCATACTCCTCCAGCTCGGCGCTGTCTATGCCCGAAGCCTTGATACCTATGGAGAGATTCTTCATCATCTCCACGGCACACTTCACCAGCGTATCCGCCTTGTCGGACATGGGTGCCGAGGAAAGCAGGTCCCTGTTCAGGCAGACCTCCTTCAGATGCATCTCCAGCATCATCTCCGCATCCGTATATCCGTTACCGTAGTCCATGAGCATGAAGGAGAACCCTGCAGTATTCAGGGCGTGCATATTCTCCTCCAGAGAATACGTATAGTCCACCAGGGTGCGCTCCGAGAGCTCGAACGTCACGTAGCTCGGATCCACCCCGTACTTTATCGCTTTTTCAATGATCCATTCCGCCGCGCTCCTCATCAGCAGGAAGGCATTGGGCAGAGGCAGGGCGAACTCATTTATCTCTCTTCCCGCCATTCCGCAGTCTTTCATGTATTCAAAGCATACCTCTATGATGTGCCTGGCTATGGGCACCGCCGTACCGTTATCCTCGGCCATGTCGAAGTACTCACTCGGAGCTATCAGCCCCAGCTCATCACTCTCCAGCATGGGCTTCAGCTCCACGGAATCAAAGAGCCCCGTCGCCACTGTCTTCACAGGCTGATATTTGAAGGCGATCCTCTCATCCGAGATGGCGGTGCGCAGGAGCGAATCCACCACCTTCCTCCTCACATCCCGCTCCAGGTCTATGCTGGATGCCAGCACCTCATGCTTCATCCTGTGCCCTGCCTTGCCGGCGAATATCGTCAGAATCCTCGACAGCTCCTCGGTATTCTTCACATCATCCGGCCAGCTCACATACATCATGCAGTCAAAGAGCACCACCGAGTATCTGCTGGTGTTGAAGGGTGCCGTGAACCTGCTCCTGATGGCCTCCATCAGCTCGATATGAGTGATCTTCGAGCCTTCCTTTATCATGATGACGAACATATCCCTGCTCATCCTGTAGGTCACTGCGGACTTCGTCATGGAATCCAGGAAATGTGCCACCTGCTCTATCAGCTCCGTGGTGGCCTCATATCCGATGCTGTTGTCGAGAAACTCCACATTGTCTATGGAAAGCGCCACTACTCTCGCTTCCCTGCCTCTCTTGATCCTGATGGATGCGTTCACGTAGAATGCATGATCGTTCTGCAGTCCGGTGGCAGAGTCGATATAGTCTCCCGGCCGCTCTATGGTGATATAGAGCATAAGCAGGACCACCGCGTTGAAGAAGCTCTCCACCTTCATATGCGGGTTCAGGAACTGCATTATCACTCCGGCCAGTGCCAGTATCACGAAAGAGAAGAAGGACAGAAGCACCGACATGCGTATGTTGTTCCTGTAGAGGATGATATTGTTGACGGACACCACCGTATACCACACTGCCACGAGATAGAACACCCACATATACTCTCCCCTGTGGTACATTCCCTTCTCGAAGTAGAATATTCCCTGATTGATCGGTGTGAGAGCCAGCACGGTATATGCCAGCGCCAGAGGCGCGAAAGTGATAAGCACATCCGAGACCCTGGTCAGGTCTATGCCCAGCACCGTCCTCACATACAGATAGAAGCAGACCGGAATGGCCACATGAAAGATCATATAGATGAACGTGGAGACAAACATCACAGACTCCCGCGAGAAGAAATCATCCACGCCCATGATCACATGGTTGTGTCCGATACCTCCCATAAGGGACCCCAGTGCCGAGAACAAAAGTATCGCCAGAAGCTGCAGAAATATTCTGTTTTGACTCAGCCTGACATTCTTGTGTGCTATAGCCGTCATTAATATAAGTGCACAAAGAACACAGGCATTTATATCAAACTGAATGATATCCAATGTCTATTCTCCGTTAAGACTAAACCAAAATACAGTCCGCCCATGACCGATAGAGCGAAATGTATCATATAATTCTAACACATTCCATACTATAAAAGTATAGTTTGAGGTCTAATTTCTTGAGATTCTTTTATGATTTGTTACTGTTTTCTCACTTTGCCGCCGGAGACCTCATATACGGAGTCACATCCCGCTATGGTAGAGAGTCTGTGGGCTATGATGATGAGTGTCTTGCTTCCCGAGAGTGCGTTTATGGCATCCATCACCGCACTTTCCGTGTCATTATCCAGTGCAGATGTGGCCTCATCCAGCACCAGCACCTCCGGTTTACCGAGAAGCGCTCTCGCTATGCCTATCCTCTGTCTCTGTCCTCCCGACAGCTGCACTCCGTCAGGTCCCACCGAAGCCTCAAGCCCCTG
>DNLO01000070.1:8096-8470 GCA_003488445.1 Lachnospiraceae bacterium
CCGAAGGCCACGTTTTCCCTTACGGTACCGTCGATCAGATAAATATCCTGAGATATGTATCCCACTGTCTCGTGCCACGCCGTAAGATCATCCCTTATATCCCTGTCGTCACACAGCACCCGGCCGGACACGGGCTCTATCACTCCCAGTATCACATCCGCCAGCGTGGTCTTGCCTGCACCCGTGGGCCCTATGAACGCCACCGAACTGTTCTTCGGTATATCCAAAGACACCCCGTCCAGCACCCTGTTCTCCGGCCTTTCCGGATAATAAAAGCTCAGATCCCTGATATGGATCGATCCGTCAAGTCGCATGCCGCTGCCTTTTTTGCCCTTCCCGGTCTCATCCGCCGTCGGCCTGTCGCTGCCCTTGCC
>DNLO01000128.1:0-3705 GCA_003488445.1 Lachnospiraceae bacterium
TGGTAGGCTATGGTGTGTTCGGGCTTATAGATGCCATAGACAAGTACGACCCTGCCAAGGCGGTCAAGTTCGAGACCTATGCCTCGCTGCGCATTAGAGGTGCCATACTGGACCAGATCCGAAAGATGGACTGGATACCTCGTACCGTCAGGCAGAAGCAGAGACAGATCGACGATGCGATAAAGAAGATAGAGGCAGCTACCGGAGAGACAGCCAGCGACGAGATGGTCGCCAAGGAGTTGGGGATCTCCGACGACGAGTATGCGGACTGGCAGTCGCAGATGGCTGTCACTAATGTCATATCGCTGGATGAGTTCAACGAGAACTCTACCGACGACGGCACAGGCGGCAGAGAGACCATAGCTGACTCGGGCCCCGGTCCCGAGGAGGTGCTCGAGGAGAAGGAGCTGAAGAAGACCCTTGCGGATGCTCTCGAGCTGCTCACCGAAAAAGAGAGAAAAGTGATACTGCTGTATTACTATGAAGAGCTGACCCTGAAGGAGATCAGCAATATTCTGGAGGTCTCGGAGTCCAGAGTGTCACAGCTGCACATGAAAGGTCTCGCGAAAATGAAGACCAAGCTGGGCAGATATATGGGCATCTTGAAGATGTCATAAAGGAGGGAACATGTCAGATAGCAGAAACGGTTATTTTCGAGTCGATGCGGGCCCTGACGGCACTTTTATTCACTTCTTTCCTTCCGTGGGAGACGGTGCTCCCGTCGATGTCAAGGAAATGGACAGTTACCTCACCACCAAATGTATCCCATACGACAAGCATGCTGTGTTCATCGAGGCACAGAGAAATGTAGAGACGAGCTTCAAGCTCAATTCTTCACAGATACGTCCGCTGGATGAGTTCATGACATTCAGAGTCGAGGATGGAGACATGAGCGTTGTGGCACGCTTCTACCCTCCTTCGGAGGGCGGAAATCTCATGAGCCTGGACGAGGTCAAGAAGGATCTCCAGTACAACAGCATCAAGGTTCCGGCTGATGAAGAGGCTATAAACGGCTTCTTCGCTGACAGGAAATACTGCACCGACTATATTGTGGCAAAGGGACAGCCGGTAAAGCAGGGGATTGACGGATATGTGGAATATATGTTTGAGACGGATCCCATAGCCAGACCCAAGACCAATGAAGACGGATCGGTAGACTTCCATGCACTGAACTCCGTGAGGGCATGTTCTGCCGGCCAGGTGCTGGCAAAGCTTCATCCCGAAGAGCCCGGCGAGGCCGGAGTGAACGTATTCGGAGAGATCATAGCTCCTAAAGAAGTAAGGAAGGCCCAGATAAAGCACAGCAAGGATACCACCCTGTCAGAGGACGGCATGACGCTCACCTCGGATGTGGATGGTCATGTGAGCCTTACCGACGGTATGGTATTTGTCTCGAGTGTGCTGGATCTTGCCAATGTGGATGTATCCACGGGAGATATCGATTACGAAGGCAACCTGCGTGTGGAGGGCAATATCACCACAGGCTATAAGGTAAAGGTCACCGGAGATATAGAGGTGAGGGGCGTCATAGAGGCTGCCGAGGTCGAGGCCGGAGGGCAGATCACCGTGGCCAAGGGCATCAACGGCATGGAAAAGGGTGTGATAAGAGCCGGACAGTCCGTGGTGGCAAAGTATATCAACGGTGTGACAGAGCTCGTGGCCGGTGGCATGGTCCAGTCCGAGCTGATCCTGAACTCCAACGTATCTGCCAAGGACTCGATCAAGGTCGAGGGGCGTAAGGGCTTTATCACAGGAGGAGTGGCCAGAGCCAGCAACAAGATAGAGGCCAAGACGATAGGAAGTGACATGGGAGCGCCCACCCGGGTGGAGGTGGGGACAGACCCCGCACTGAAGGCAAGACATGCCAAGCTTATAAAAGAGAATGAGGAGATCAGAGCTACACTTGCAAGGACAGAGCCGGTGCTCCTGGCCACAGTGGACAGACTTAAAAGAGGTGAGAAGCTGCCTACGGATCAGCTGCTCAAGATGCAGGAGCTCAACAAGGTCATACAGAAGCAGAAGGAGACCATGAAGAATAACCTCACCGAGCTGGAGCAGATGGAGCAGGAGTTCGATACTGAGAGTGTAGCTGAGGTAGTGGTCACCGGAACAGCATATACGGGGACACAGATCACTGTCTCCGATGTGAGCATGACTCTCAAGAAGAACTATCAGTACTGCAGGTTCAGACGCGAAGGTGCAGATGTGCGTATGGTAGCGATGTAGATTCGGTACAGGGGACAGGATAATGGCTATAGCACCCATCTACATGAACGGAATGATATCGGCCACACCCGATGTATCCTCGGTGAAGATCGCCGAGGATAATAAGGCTGCACTGCTTCAGAGCGACAGTGAGGCTACAGTGGCCAGAGAGGCTGATGAGCATGTCAACCAGGTGCATAATAAGGACGATGCCGACAACAATACAGCTGATTCGGACACCTCAGACGGCAGCCGCAACCAATATGCGGGAGACGGAGGCAGACAGAGGAAAAAGAAAGAGTTCGGCAAGGTGGTCAAAAAGCAACAAGGGGGCTTCAACATTACAATATGACTATGATACAGATACTGCTCCTGATAGCCGGAGCAGTTATTTTTGCATTAGGTTTCTTCATACCTGAGGGCAATGGACACCGTCAGGGTACTGAGGGTGAGCAGAAGGAGTTTTCAGGAAAGCTGAGGGAGATGGCTGACCGGGAGCTCAAGGATGCCACAAGGAGAGTCAGGGACATGATAGACGAAGAAGTGTCCGTAGCACGTGACAGCTCCGAGAGGTCTCTGGAGAAGATCACCAACGAAAAGATAATGGCCATAAACGAATATGGCAAGACGGTGACCGACGAGATAGAGAAGAACCATAAAGAAGTGGTCTTCATGTACGACATGCTGAATGACAAGACCACGGATATCAAGAACACCATAAGGAAGTACGAGGCGATCGAGAAGAAGACCCCCAAGGCTGCTCCGAACAATGCGGCCGCTGCTCCCAAGAGCGCGCCCAAGCCGAAGGAGTCTTCAGAGGCGATCCATATCCCGAAGCTTTTCGCGACTACACCAACTGAGGCGGCAGCCGGAGAGAAGACACCGGCACCGGGAGACAAGGCCGCAAACACGGCAGCCGCAGGATCGGGCAGTGAGATCATCAGACTGCACAGGGAGAATGTATCCGATGTGGATATCGCCAAGAGACTTGGCATAGGCGTAGGTGAAGTGAGGCTTGCCATAAGTCTCGGTGATGCCGGAGGCCAGGATGAATCTTAGGACATATCTGAAGGGGCTGGGCCTCGGGATATTCGTTACAACTCTGATAACCTCGGTTTCCTCGGGAAACGCAAAGGCCACTATGACAGATGCCGAGATAAGGGCAAGAGCCGAGGAGCTTGGCATGGTGTCGGAGAATGCCCTGCTTTTGTCGCAGGCTCAGAAGCTCGCCGATGATGCGGCAGAAAAGGCAAAGGCGGCAGTCTCGACAGATAAAGCGGCGGCTTCCGGCGCATCAGGCAATAAAGTCTCCGGCAATGCAGTCTCGGGCAATAAGATCTCCGGAAATAAGATCTCAGAAAATAAGATCTCAGCAAACAAAGTATCGGGGAACACCGTTTCAGGCAATACGGGTAGCAGTGCCGTGCTCAAAGCCGGAAGCAAAGAGGACAAGACGGCAGGAGGCAGCAATGCTTCCGCTTCCGCCGGCTCAGGCAGCAG
>DNLO01000128.1:3756-4737 GCA_003488445.1 Lachnospiraceae bacterium
GCTCAGGCAGCAGAAAAAGCAGCAGCGACAGTACAGCATCGTCAGGCGACAGTAAGGAGGCCTCCCAGTCTGCTGCGGGAAAGAAAGAGACAATCCCGGAGATGGGGAGTGCAGCGAAGAAGAGTGACACGGCTTCGGATGATGCCGGTGTGGTGCCGGGGTCCGGAGAGACTGTGACGATCACCGTGAGCTCGGGCGACAGCTCCGTGTCGGTAGCGAACAAGATGGTCCAGGCGGGCCTTGTGACTGATGCCAAGCAGTTTGATTCATATCTTGTATTGAACGGATTCGACCGCAGGCTGGTGGTAGGCTCTCATACCATACCAAAGGGGTCCACACCCGAAGAGATGGGCACCATCCTCACATCCAAACAGTAAGACCGGCTGACATAAGATATCACGGACCCAAGCGGTAGTTGATAAAGGATAACTATTGCAGGAAATCCCGTTTTGTGTTATATTTTATAAACTTGTGGGCCCGGCATATGCCCGGTCTGCGGATAACTATTAATCACATACTCGGATACGGCGTCTCCTTGGTGCCCGTTCCGATGCAGCGCAGGTGATCTGTTTATGCGGATCGCCGGTATCTTACAACAGGCTGTGTCGAGGGTTGGGGCGTGACGAAGAGTGTGGATGCAAAACCAGAAGGAGGTTTATTTGCAATGAGTATCATTTCTATGAAACAGCTCCTGGAAGCAGGAGTGCACTTCGGCCATCAGACAAGAAGATGGAATCCCAAGATGGCTCCCTACATCTATACCGAGAGGAACGGTATCTACATCATCGACCTGCAGAAGAGCGTCGGTCTCGTGGATGAGGCATACAATGCAGTGGGCGATATCGTGGCAAACGGGGGCACCATCCTTTTCGTAGGTACAAAGAAGCAGGCACAGGATGCCATCAAGAGCGAGGCACAGCGTTGCGGCATGTTCTATGTCAATGAGAGATGGCTGGGCGGTATGCTCACCAACTTCGATAC
>DNLO01000195.1 GCA_003488445.1 Lachnospiraceae bacterium
CTCTTACATGCTTTACCTTAGCAACGGTGCTATATGATCATCCTCACCTTGAATACCCTGTCCTCCGCGATATACCTGATCTCGCTGTCAGTCTGGCTGACGAAGGCCAGCACGCTCTTCGTTCCTATGCCGTGATCTGTCTCTGTCGCGTAGGGATGCCCCTCTCCGTCAAGGGGTACTCTCCCTTCGCACGAGTTGGTGATCTCCAGCAGGAGCTGTGCTTTGTATCTCGCCTTGATCCTGATGAAGCGCTCCTCTTCAGGCAGCTTCACGCAGGCATTTATCGCGTTCTCTAAAAGGTTGCTCACGGCAATGGCGAGCTGCATCTCATCTACACCGGCCTCCACCGGTATGTCAGCGGAAGACTCCACCCTTATGCCCTTTCTCTCAGCCATGGCCACATAGTGGGTGATGGCGGCATTCACCGTTGTATTCTCGCAATATCTGCGTGCACTGTGCGGCTCCTGCTTAAGCCTCTCCTCCAGATATCTTGTGACCTCATCCGTCTTCCCTTCCTGCATCAGAGACAGCAGCAGGGCCTCAAAGTGCCGGCGGTCATGGCGCATCGCCTTATCCCGCTGCAGCAGATCCTCCACAGTGAGCAGACGCTCCCTCATCCGGCCCGCCGCCACCTCCATCACCTCGGCTTCGGCCTTGAGCCTCAGCTCGTTCTGCTTCAATACCGTGGCATCCACCAGAGCATAAAGCTTACCGTACTGCTCTCCCCCGTCGGTCAGGTCGTTCTCTTCGGGAGAATAGATGCGGTCGTTCAGTGAGATGGTCTCACCGTCCTCTATGGCTTTTTTCAGCTCCCATATCACCTCGTCCGGCTCGGTCTCCAGCTTCGGGAGCAGCTCTCTCGCAGGCTCATTGTAATACTGCACTGTGCCGGAGCCGTCTACTGCTATGACTCCCTCAGAAAGCCTGTCTATCATGAATTCGTGCGCCACGTCCGTGATCCCCAGCAGATTGTACCTGCATATGGCGATGAACATGAACAACGTTCCCAGCACGTTGCCCAGCATGACGAAATCAAAAACGTAGGTGATCGAGCATAGATGGAATATCTGGATCACAAAAAAGAGGCTTTCTGCTACGAATGCGTGGATTATCATCCATATGCGCTTTCTCGCCGACTCTCTTTTCTCCCTGCGAAGGGCCCGGAAGAGCCAGACGAAGCCCAGGACGATATAGACGATCTGCAGCTGCATCAGTGCGCTGTGGACCGGGCCAGGGGTGACTATCACCGCCGGGAACATCCCCTCTGTCGTGAAGGTGCAGGTGGCATAGTAAAGATTGTGATGTCTGAGGGTGAGTATCACCGCGTAGATGAGGATATGTACCACCACCAGCACGCGGACCAGTATCGGATGAAGCTTGATATGGCAGAGCTCTGCCGTGAACATGAAAAAGGCGAAGGCGATCCATACCCTGCCAAGATACGAGATCTGCAGCGACGTGATGAAGGCGTCCTCGTTGTACGACACCAGCTTGAACACGCCGCCTACAATGTTTACCAGCGTGGCCATGCAGCTGAGCAGCAGATATGCATGCAGCTTCGTTTTCAGACTCCTGAACACTATCCAGGTCTCCAGGAAGAGTCCGAATATGCTTATGAACATCAGAGCGAGAAGAAATATGTGCATCCTTAAAACCTGTAATCCATATACCTGTCCAGCACCTCGGAATATCTGCTCTTCGACACCGGTATCTGCTCGTTGTTCCTGAGAGTGATATCGGTCTTCGTGAGCTTGTCCACTGCCGATATGTTCACCGCTATGGACTCATGACAGCGGACGAACACATCTCCTTCATGATTGTTCTCCATATATTCAGCGAAGCCTATCCGCAGTGTGGCTGTCGATATGACATCTCCGGAGATCATGTGATAGGAGACCACATGGTTCCGGTAGTCGATATACATGATCTCGTCTGTCCGCAGGGTACAGAATCCGTCCCTGGCCTTTATCGCCACACATCTGTCCTCTCCGATATCCGTCCTGGTCACCGCCAGATCCAGCGTGGCGAACAGCTTTTCTCTGTCCACCGGCTTCAGTATATAATTGATCGGATTCACGTCAAAGGATTCGAGCGCATATGAGCTCTCCGATGTGGCGAAGATTATCTGGGCATCCGGCTGATCCCATCGCAGATCCCGGGCTGCCTGGATGCCCGTTACCATAGGCATCACTATGTCGAGTATGTAGATATGAGGTCTGAACTGCTCGCATTCCACCAGCAGTGTATCGGGGTGGTCGTACACCCTCACGTCAGCCTGCAGGCTGTTCTCCTTAAGATATTCGGTGACGAGGCCGTGTACCCTCTTACGGTCGAGCTCATCATCATCGCATATCGCTATCCGCAGCATATCCTGTCCCTTTCATCCTGTCTTTCCCATGATCCGGAGTGTTCACTCCTTGATTATAGTACAAAGACAGGCTCTTAGGGACAGTTGATTTCAGATCTTACGGTCAGACCGCTGCCAGGTAGCCGTTCCTGGCATAGATCCTTCCCATCTTCCTGAAGGGAGCGGTCTCTTTCTTCAGCATCCATTCTCTCATGAAGCGCAGGTTGGGCTTGCTGCTCTTTATCATGGCCCCGCCGTATGTGCAGCCGAGCTTTGCAGCGAGATCCTTCAGCTGTTCCTCTCCGTTCTCCAGCTCTATGGTCTCGTCTGAGCCGCCGTGGAGTATGAAAGATATCGTTGTTTGATTATTTTTGGGGGCGAGTGTTGCCAGGAATTGTGTCAGGAGCTCCGGCACACACTCACCCTCAAGGGGAAGGGCTATAAGTATATTGTCACAGGCCTCGTATGCATCACGGGCGATATCCCACATATCCCTGTTGGATACTGCGTAGATCTCATAGGTATTGTCGTTTTCCTTCATGCCCTCTACGAAGCCTTTGATGATCCTCTCTGTATTGCTTATCTGCTTCTGCCTGGGGCTTCCGTTTATTATCAGCGTATGCATGTCTGTGCCTCCTTGTCTCTTCTTTTCTTCTGTCTTTGATCTGGACAGAGGATATCACCGAAATGAAAAACAGATCGGATCTGCACTGATTCCGATCTGTTTTACACTGATTTGCAGTTATGTACGCTGTCCTCAGATAAGTCCTTCCTTGCCTTCCATCCCGGCCCAAATGTTACGGATTTGTTACGCCAAGCTTGACACCTTACGTATACATAAGTTAAAATAGCTCTCGTATGTGTGCCGGAGAGCACTTTCGGCACATCCTGCAGCGTTAGTACATCGGTAGTATATCAGCTTCCCAAGCTGAGGAGGCGGGTCCGACTCCCGTACGCTGCTGTAAAAGCGTTTTCGATATCTGGTGTGCATGAGCAGGCATGACGGAGTCCGGATCGCGAATGCACATCGGGGATTGCGCAAGCCGTGAACACTGCGGAGCAATCCCGCACCGATTACGTTATGAAAGCGGATATATTCCGCTTTTATTTGTGAATACATCTGCACTCGAAAAAAAATTAGGAGACGATACGATGAAAAAGAGAACACTTGTAATTGCACTTTCTCTTGTCGCAGCTCTTTCACTGGCTGCCTGCGGCAAGGACAAGGCCGATGAGAACGAGCCTGCCACCGAGGAGGCTTCTCAGCCTGCAGCCGAAGTCACGGTACCTGCCATGGTCATGCAGGAGACTCCTGCTTCCGAAGCTCCTGCTGAAGAGGAGTCTGACACACCCCCTGAAGGCATGGTAGCCAATCCCCTCACAGGTGAGTGGATCGATGCTTCCATAGCCGATCAGCGTCCCATCGCTGCCATGGTAGATGATGAGAAGACCGCTCTTCCCCATTTCGGCGTATCCGAGGCCGATATCATCTACGAGATGACCAACAGCACCGCCAATGACGGTGTCACCAGATTCATGGTCATGGTCAAGGACTGGGCCAAGATCAAACAGCTCGGCTCCATCAGAAGTACGAGACCTACCAACCTGCAGACCTGCCCCGAGTGGAATGCGGTGCTCTGCCACGACGGAGGTCCCTTCTACAATGATATGTTCTATGCCAATCCCTATGTGGACAGATTCTCCGGCACATTCTCCAGGGTGAACAACGGCAAGCCCAGAGAGTTCACCGAGTATATCGTGAGCGGAGATCTGGAGAAGAACTTCAAGAACAACAGCAAGATCTCTCAGACATACAACGAGTACTACAAGGGTGATCACTATCAGTTTGCAACACGCAGCAACCCCAACACCCTCGATCAGTACTCCGATGCGAAGACCGTCAACAAGGTCTCGCTTCCTTTCGATCACAACAAGCCCTGGCTTGAGTACAATGCTGACGAGGGCGTGTATTACTACTTCCAGTACGGCGGCAAGGAGGTCGATGCAGGCAACGACAACAAGCAGGTCTGCTTCAAGAACCTTCTGATCCAGGGCGCACGTCTGGAGCAGTTCGACAAGAACGGATACATGATGTTCCATACCAACGACTTCGACTACACAGGCGATTACTCTGACACCAGAGAGGGCTGGTACATCACCAACGGCAAGGCCATCAAGGTCTCATGGAAGAAGGCAGAGGATACCGCTCCCACCAGATACTTCGATCAGAACGGTGAGGAGATCAAGATCAACGTAGGAAAGACCTATGTGGCTATCCTTTCCGACAAGAGATTCGGAGACATCAAGTTCGAGTAATGATAGAGTCAAAGGATCTGTACGGGTTCAAACATTATTTTTACGGTGAAGCATATTACGGGTCAGATGAGGGCATGCGCTTTCGTCTGGCCCGTGAGCCGTTAAAGAACATTGTTTACTTGAAAGAGGAGGAGCGCTATGCGGACGATCCGAAGCTCCGGGCTTCGGTCTGGTTCGGCCCCCTCTCCTACGAGAAGACGCCGCCGGAAGAGATCACTGAAAAGGATTTCAGCTTCGACGAGGACGGCTACACGGATGCGATATCCTGGCTCAATACCGCAAGAGAGACCCACGGTGCCTGAAGCCTAAGCTTTGCAAATATCGATTATTTCCTCAGGGGTGGATATGATGATATCCGCCCCTGCTTTTTCCAGCTCATCTCTGTCCCTGAATCCCCACAGCACACCCACGGTGTACATGCCTGCCGCCCTGCCCGTGAGCATATCCGTGTTGGTATCACCGATATAGAGGCATTCGGAGGGCTTCACCCCGAATCTGTCCGCCAGCATCAGTGCGCCTGCAGGATCCGGTTTTCTCGGATAGCTGTCGGACTGCCCCAGTACATCTGCGAAGGTCCCTTCGGGGTAGACATCCCTTATAACCTTGACGGCCTGTTCATGCGGCTTGTTGGAAAAGACCACGCACACCGTACCATGTTCCTTCAGCCACTGCAGCACCTCGGGAAGACCGTCGTATATCGTCACTCTCTCCGAGCAGTGATCTGAAAGAAACGCTATATATTTTGCAAACACTTCCTCCAACAACGCTTCCTCGTTACTGTCCCCGCTGCCACTGTATCTGCCATGGTAGCCAAGAAGCCTCTGCATCTGAACTTTCGATCCGTCTCCCACGAAATATCTGAACTTGTCCGCCTCCACAGGCGGAAGTCCGTATCCTTCCATCACCGTATTGGCACAGAAAGCCAGATTTTCCAATGTATTTGCGCTCGTCCCGTCCAGGTCGAAGACCGCCATTTTAAATTTATTCATACCATTCCTCTATGATTTATAAAAAATAATTCTTGCGTTATTCCGTTCCCTGTACTATAGTATACTAAATCTTTTGA
>DNLO01000181.1 GCA_003488445.1 Lachnospiraceae bacterium
TGCAAGGTGAAGAGCGGAAAGGACGGGAAGGTCTTCGGGTCGGTCTCTTCCAAAGAGATAGCTGCCGAAATGAAGAAGCAGAACGGGATAGAGCTTGATAAAAAGAAGCTTGTCCTGCCGGATGCCCTGAAGAATCTTGGGACGTATAAAGTAAACGTAAAGCTGCATCCCGATGTGACAGCAGTGCTGACTGTGGATGTGCTGCCTGAAGAGTAGATAAGAGATGCAGGGTGATGAGAATATAATAAAGAGAATACCACCCCACTCCTCGGAGGCGGAGCGCTCGGTGATAGGGTCCATGATACTGGATGATACGAAGGAAGCCATCCTTGTGGCTACCGAGCTTCTGGAGAGGAGTGATTTTTACGAGGAGCGATACGGTCTGCTGTATGAGGCCATAGTCGAGCTCTTCAACGAGCAGAAGCCCGCAGACTCGGTGACGCTCCAGGAGAAGCTCAGAGAGAAGGGGGCTCCGGCGGAGATCACCAACCCTCAGCTTCTGGCGGAGATAGTGGATGCCGTGCCTACATCAGCAAATGTCAGGCACTACGCTCAGATAGTGCGGGACAAGGCCATACTGCGCTCGGTGATCAGGGTAAATGCCGATATAGAGAATGAATGCTATAAGGGAGAAGGAGAAGCAGAGGGTATCCTGCAGGATACGGAGAAGAAGATCTTCGATCTGGTCCAGAACAAAGGACGTTCCCAGAATAAGACGATAAGGGAGATAGTGGTAGATACCCTGCGCCACATACAGGAGGTGGCAAAGGCTGATTCGAAGATCACGGGAATACCATCGGGGTTTGACGATCTGGATGAGATGACTGCGGGGTTCCAGAAGACGGATCTGATCCTTGTGGCTGCGAGGCCCTCCATGGGCAAGACCGCTCTTGTGCTCAACATAGCCCAGTATGCCTGCTTCAAAAAGGACTATCACTGTCTTTTCTTTTCTTTGGAGATGTCCAAGGAACAGCTGGTGAACAGACTGCTCGCCATGGAGTCCAGAGTGGACTCGTCCCATATCAGGGTAGGAAACCTGGATGATGATGAGTGGCGGGGTATAATAGAGAGTGCAGGTGTCATAGGGCAGTCCAATCTGGCTATAGATGATACAGCCATCACTGTGGCTGAGATGAGATCCAGATGCCGCAGACACAAGCTGGAGCATGGGCTCGATATGGTCATCATAGATTACCTGCAGCTGATGAGCAGCTCCAGGAACAGCCGGTCGGGAGAGGCTTCCAGACAGCAGGAGATATCGGATATCTCCAGAAGCCTTAAGGCTCTGGCCAGAGAGCTGCAATGCCCGGTCATAGCTCTGTCACAGCTGTCGAGAGCGGTGGAACAGAGGCCGAATCATACACCGATGCTCTCGGATCTGCGTGAATCAGGTGCTATCGAACAGGACGCAGATGTGGTATTATTTATATATAGAGATGATTATTACAACAAGGAAGACTCTGACAGAAAGGGTGTCGCCGACATCATAATAGCAAAGCAGAGGAACGGATCCATTGGCACGGTCTCTCTGGCATGGATAGCTCAGCTGACGAAGTTCGAGAATCTCATGAGGGAGCAGAACAATCCCGGTTGACAGAGAGGCAGATAAGCATGATGCTCCGGCTGTATGGAGACAGATGATATGAAGATAGAGAAGGTAAACGAAAGACAGATAAGATGCACGCTCACCAAGAACGATCTCACCTCGAGAAATCTGAAGATGAGTGAGTTGGCCTATGGAACGGATAAGGCAAAGAATCTCTTCAGGGATATGATGCGTGAGGCGGAGAGCCGCTTCGGATTTGAGGTGGAGGATATCCCTCTGATGATCGAGGCGATCCCTCTCTCAAACGAGACTATCGTTCTCATTATCACCAAGGTGGAGGACCCTGAGGAACTGGACACCAGGTTTTCGAAGTTCGCTCCCATCATGGGCGAAGGTGATCAGCAGGAGAACGGACGCAGGAAGGATCCCGGGAATGCAGACGATATCATTGACCTCTTCCGTAAGCTCAAGGAGCAGGTGCAGGAGGCAGAGGCCAATCTCACGTCCAATGACTCGGGCGACAGTATCACTGCCAGCAGACCGCTGGGCATACCGGACAAAGGTCAGACCAAGGAAGTGAAGATCACCATCCAGGTGGATCTGACGAAGCTGTACTCGTTTGCCGGACTGGATGATGTGATACGTGCAGCAAAGATACTGAAGGGCGTATATAACGGTGAGAACGCGCTCTACAAGGATCCCGAGGCCGGGAAGTATTATCTGGTGATAAGAAAATCGGAGCTGACCCCGGAAACGTTCAACAAGGTTTGCAATATCATTACGGAATACGGACATATGGAAGAGTGCACTACTGCGGCAGAGGGCCGGATCAGGGAGCACTATGAGGTGATAGTCGCGGAGCACGCTCTGGAGAAGCTGGCTCTCATATGATCGTTTCAACAAAAAACACCCTGACTCCCGATAGGGAGCCAGGGTGTTTTTGATCTCTGTTAAATTTACGCTGTCTCGATAGCTCCTACAGGGCAGCCTGCCTCGCAGGCACCGCAGTCGATGCATGTAGCAGCATCTACTTCAAACTTGCCGTCGCCTTCAGCTATGGCATTTACAGGACACTGTGCAGCGCATGCACCACAGCTGATGCATGAATCATTGATTACGTGAGCCATTTATATTTCCTCCTTTGAAAACATGAGTTTTTCTGTTCAGATATTCTACAATAGCCTTTTGCAAAAAGCAACTACGCAAATAATTCTTTATAGCCGGCACGGACCCTTTCCCGGTCATATACCGAGCGGCGGAGCCTGTCATATTCATCAAGAATGGTGGTGTTGCGCTCCTGACAGTGATCGGAGCCAAGCAGGGTATCCGTGATCTCATCATATGACGTGAAACCCAGACCGGGGATCTGATTGCCGTCCAGGATCTCCCTGTAGGTGAGTACGATACTGTCCGTAAATAAAGCCTCCTGCATCACACCTGATGTCTGGTGGGAGTAGTTCCCGGCGGAGTAGGGGAGCACGGTATACCTGGCGTGCCCTATCAGACTTAGATACTCGTCGATATCCGGATATGCATCCGAGATCTCGATATTGGATGCTGCGGATGACTGAAGCCTGCGGAGTCTTTCTTTGTCGTAGAAGCGTCCGACTATCACCAGCCTGTAAGAGAGGGCTGAGAAACGGGCGACAAGGGCTTCAAGCTGCTTTCCGCTGTCCATGGTGCCGAGACAAACGACATAGTCCTGCTTTTCAAGCGAGCGATATTTTCCGTAGATATCCTCATCATAAATATAGTCGGGGATAAAGCAGCTCTTCATATTTCTGAATGAGAAGGAAGGACCGGCGGAAATGCAGCGGAATATCTTCTTCTGACCGGTCTCGAAGATCCGTTGTTTGAAACCTGCGAGCAGCCCTGTATGGTAACCGTCAAGGAACAGGGTGACCACAATGCGCCTGCCGCGGTTCCCTGCCAGGGCCAGATAAAGGAACAGATAGAACTCTACGTTAAAGAACCATACGATATCGGCATCGGAGTGATCGAGCACATAACGGATGTTGGAGAACATGTGAAGCTTGTTGCGGATCCTTTCGATGATGGAATTTCCGCTTTTCATCAGGATCGCCTTATCAAGAGTATGTGTGGTCGTGTCGGATAGATCGCTGATCTCACGCAGTATCGTCTCGGGAGCATAAACGTCGAGGGCACAGCTGTCCCTGTTCAGCAGGATATATTCCCGCAGGACCTTGGGCGCGTGACCGACTGCCTTGCCGGTGGTGTCGCATCGACCTTGATATTCTGCGAGAGTAACTTTAGTCATGATGCGGGGAACTCTTTTCTGTACCTGGTGTAAAGCAGGCGATGGATGCCGGATATGCTGAAGAAACTGCCAAGAGCAGCTGCACGGTTTTTTCTCCGTGCCTCTTTATCAAACAAAACATCCTTGCGAAGAGACCGGATATCGCTGTATACGCTCCTGATCAGC
>DNLO01000019.1:0-2211 GCA_003488445.1 Lachnospiraceae bacterium
ATACAGGAGCGTATACAAGCTGAAGAACACCTACACCGATGCGCTCGCGGACTACATAGACGACAGCGGGAGGATACATTCCACCTTCAACCAGACGGTGACGGCCACGGGACGTCTGTCCTCTGCGGACCCCAATCTGCAGAACATACCGATCCGTACCGAAAGGGGCAGGGAGCTGAGACGGGTCTTCATCCCGAGAGAGGGATGGAGCTTTACCGATGCGGACTATTCCCAGATAGAGCTTCGTATACTGGCATCGCTCTCGGGGGATGAGAAGCTGATAAAGGCTTTCCTGGAGGGACAGGATATACATGCCAGTACGGCAGCTCATGTCTTTCATGTGGACTACGATGAGGTGACACCTCAGATGAGGCGCAATGCGAAGGCCGTGAACTTCGGTATCGTATACGGCATCAGCTCCTTCGGACTCTCGGAGAATCTGTCCATATCCAGGGCTGAGGCAAAGGAATACATAGACCAGTACTTTGAGACCTTTCCCAGAGTCAAGGCATATCTGGACGAGCTGGTGGCATCGGCGAAGCAAAGCGGAGCGGCAGTGACGTATTTCGGACGCAGAAGACCGATACCGGAGCTGAAGGAGTCCAACTTCATGCGGCGCCAGTTCGGAGAGAGAGTGGCCATGAACATGCCGGTGCAGGGGACGGCTGCGGATATCATGAAGATAGCCATGGTAAGGGTACATGAGATGCTGAAGGAGAGCGGTCTGCAGTCCAGACTGATACTGCAGATACACGATGAGCTCCTGATAGAGACCGCACCCGGCGAGGAGGAGCAGGTGGAGCGGATACTGAAGGAGGGCATGATGGGAGCAGCCTCCCTGGCGGTACCTCTTACGGTGGACGTGAACAGAGGACGGGACTTCTATGATGCACACTGAAGCATCTTTTGCGCAGGCTGCGGGATCTGCGAAGAAGCATACACTGTGCATGGGCATCACCGGAGGCGTGGGATGCGGCAAGTCGGCTGTGATGGATCATCTTTCCCGCACGACGGACTGCAGGATCATCATATCCGATGACGAGGCGAAGAAATTATATACGCAGGACAGCCCGATTTTTGGTAAGATAATAGAGGCGGCCGGAGAAGATATCACGGACGGGGCCGGAGAGCTTGACAGGAAAAAGCTGGCAGCAAGACTCTTTGAGAGAAAAGGGCTCCGTGAGGAGATAAACGCCATAGTACATCCGGCTGTCATGGACCTCATAGACCGTGCAATAGAGACAGAGAGAGAGTCGGGCAGGCACGACTTCCTCTTCGTGGAGGCGGCACTGCTGATAGAGTGCGGATATGACAGGAAGCTGGATGAGCTGTGGTACGTGTATGCATCCGAAGAGGTCAGGCGGCGCAGGCTGAAGGAGAACAGAGGCTACAGCGATGAAAAGACGGCTGCGATGATGAGGGCCCAGCTGGACGAGGCGGGATACAGGGAGCACTGTATCAGGGTGATAGACAATAACGGAAGTATCGAGGATATGAGAAAGAGCGCCGATGAAGCGGTCCGGGAGGCTCTCGGAAGATACGGCATAACGGAAGGAAAGAACAGTAAATGAGATATCTGATAATCGGAGCGGGTCCCGCGGGACTCACGGTGGGAAACAGACTGCTGGATAAGGGCATAGAGGACTTTCGCATCATAGAGGCTTCGTCCGAGGCGGGAGGGCTTTGCAGATCGGCCGAGGTAGACGGGGCACCTCTTGATATATCCGGCGGGCATTTCGTGGATGTGCGCAGACCGAAGGTGAATGAATTCCTCTTCAGGTTCATGGCAGAGGATGAGATGGCAAGCTTTGACAGGGTCACCAAGATCAGGACGAAGGAGTCGAGGATAGGCTACCCCTACGAGGCCAATATCTGGCAGCTGCCTATAGACGAGCAGGTGGAGCATCTGAAGGCCATAGCAAATGCGGGATGCAATACCGGGGCACCGGAGCCCGAGAACTTCCTGGAGTGGATACCCTGGAAGCTCGGTGAGAAGATTGCGAACGAATATCTCTTCCCCTACAACGAGAAGATATTCTCCGTGGATCTTGCGACCCTGGGGACATACTGGATGAACAAGCTTCCCAACGTATCCTTCGAGGATACCCTGAGAGCCTGTCTTACGAAGAAGCCCTACGGCACACTTCCGGGACATGCGAGGTTTTATTATCCGAAGAAGTACGGCTCGGGTGAGCTGTGGCTGCGTATGGC
>DNLO01000019.1:2326-8202 GCA_003488445.1 Lachnospiraceae bacterium
GCGCAGGGTGAACGGCACCTATACGGCGGATGTGATCATAAATACTGCACCCTGGAAATCCTTCGACAGGATAAGCGGAGCATCGGACGGATTCATGGAGGCAGTGGATGCGCTGCAGTATTCTTCCATAGTCGTGAAGTATCTGCCGGATGTGGAGGACGAAGAGGTCAACTGGGAGTACTTCCCGGACAAGAGCATAGATTATCACAGGATACTCTACAGAAATACCTTTGCACAGGGCTCTAAAGGCTCGTGGGCAGAGATCAATCTGAAGAGATACGGGAAGAAAGAGGGAGATACGGCGTTCATCACGGAGTATGCATACCCCCTCAATACCATAGACAAGCCCGAGAAGATCGCTCTGATATTGGATGAGGCAAAGAAGAGCAACGTGATAGGCCTCGGCAGATGGGGCGAATGGGAGCACTACAACTCAGACGTGGTGGTAGAGCTGGCGCTGGGATTAGCGGAAAAGCTGGATTAGGAGCAGACAGATGGCCGAGAGCAGGAAGAGCAGTGACAACAGGAAGAGCGCGGAGAGCAGGAAATATCCGGGACAGCTGGTGTACGGACTGGACATAGGCACCAGGAGTATAGTCGGTACCGTAGGATATATGTATGACAAGAAGTTCCATGTGGTAGCCATAGAGAGCAAGCCTCATGAGACGAGAGCCATGCAGGACGGGCAGATACACGATATAGCGGCGGTGTCGGAGTCCATCACGGAGGTCACGAGCAGACTGCAGATAAAGCTCGGAAGACCCCTGCATGAAGTCTGCATAGCAGCTGCAGGAAGAGTGCTGCGGACTGTTACGGTGCACGTGGAGCAGGATCTGTCCGAGACGAGGGATGTCACCAGCGAGGACATATATTCACTGGAGCTCCTCGGCGCACAGAGAGCCTATGAGAGGTTCATAGAGCAGAGCACGCTCAATATCAAGTTCTATTGTGTGGGATATACCGTGCAGAGGTACTATCTGGACAAGTATCAGATGACGGATCTGCTGGCTCACAAGGGCAGCAATATAGGAGCCGACGTGATAGCCACCTTCCTGCCGGATGAGGTGGTGGACGGGCTGTACAAGGCAGTGGAGATGTCGGGGCTTCATGTAGCCGACCTCACACTGGAGCCCATAGCGGCCATGGAGGTGGCCATACCCCAGAGCTTCCGTATGCTGAATCTGGCTCTGGTGGATGTGGGAGCCGGTACCAGCGATATCTGTATCACAAGAGATGAGGCCGTGGTAGCCTACGGCATGATACCAAGTGCGGGAGACGAGCTCACCGAGGTGATAGCGAAGCATTATCTCACTGACTTCGAGGGAGCAGAGCAGATCAAGTATGCCTGCGATGCGGGGAAGGAATTCACCTACAACGACATCATGGGAGTGGAGCGAAAGACCACACCCGGGGAAGTCGCAGAAGTGGTGAAGGATACAGTGAAGATCATCACCCGCGAGGTGTCGGACCAGATCAAGAAGCTGAACGGGGGAAAGCCTGTATCCGCCATCTTCGTGGTAGGCGGAGGCGGACGGATCGCGGGGTTCACCGAGAGCCTGGCAGAGGAGATGGGCATAGATGCCACACGCGTGGCGGTAAGAGGAGAGGATGTGCTGAAGAATGTGGACTTCAAGGACAAGTCCCTGCCGGAGGATTCGCTCCTCGTTACTCCCATAGGCATCTGTATGAACTTCTTCAGGCAGAAGAACAATTTCATCTTCGTATCCCTGAACAACGTGCAGTACAAGCTCTACGACAACTCCAAGCTCAAGATCATGGATGCTGCCATGCAGGCAGATATACCCAATGCCGATCTCTTCCCCAAAAGAGGTGCGGAGATCAACTATACCATCAACGGCAACAAGAGGGTGGCCAGAGGTGAGATGGGTGAGGGTGCGGTGATACGTCTGAACGGTGACAGTGCCTCCTTAAGCGCCCAGATAAAAGCCGGGGATGCCATAGAGGTGGAGCCCTCTACTGCAGGTGAGCCTGCTCATATCCGTATAGATGAGCTCCCCGAATATACAGACTATATCAAGCTGGTAGTGAACGGCAGCGAGCTGAACGTGCCCAAGTTCGCAGAGGTGAACGGCACACTCCAGAGCGGATACTATGATATACAGGACGGGGATGAGATCATCATGCGGGATTACGTCCTGCTGCCCCAGCTGCTGGAATTCATAGACCTCAAGGCCGAGAAGGATACCGATATCCTGATCAACAACGTGGTGGCAGATAACGAGACGAAGATATACGAGAACTTCAAGATCGATCTGCTGATAGATGACTCTCCGATAGAGACGGCAGCGGAGCCGGTGAGTGAAGAGAAGGAAGAGACGGCAGCTGATGACGACGCACCGGAGGCTGCTGCTCATGGTGAAAACAATGCCGGAGGAGAAGGGACATCCGCCGCGGCAGATGCCGCAGTGAAGGAGGAAAGCGGTAAGGCTGAAAGCAACGGGGCTGCACCGGGAGCGGAAAGCAACGCTGCGACAGAGAGTGGCGCTGCAACAGAGACTGCCGCTGCAGACGGGAGCGCGCCTGAGAGCGGGTCCGACAATAAAGAGGAAGCTTCCGGAGGAAGTGACCCCACGGCCATGAACGTCACCGTGAACGGCGAGCTGATCACGCTTCACGGAAAGACAAGCTACATCTTCGTGGATGTGTTCGACTATATAGACTTCGATCTCTCGAAGCCCCACGGCAAGATGGTGGTGACCAAGCGCAACGGCATGAGGGCGGAGTATTCGGAGTATCTGAGAGAGGGAGACAGGCTCGACATATACTGGGAGAAGTAGAGGGAAAGCACGGAGAGTCGGATGAGATTCAGGAATATAGCGAGCGGGAGCTCGGGGAACTGTACCTACATAGGAGATGAGAATACGCATCTTTTGATAGATGCCGGGATATCAGGCAAGAGGATCGAGGCGGGACTGAACGATCTGGAGCTTACGACCCCGGATCTGGAGGGGATACTCATCACACATGAACACAGCGATCACATCGGAGGCCTGGGCGTCATAGCCCGCAGATACGGCCTCCCTATTTATGCCACGGAGGGGACCATAGAGGCCATAAAGAACGCACCGAGATCGGTGATACCCGATCATCTCTTCCATGTGATCGAGGCGGACAGAGAGTTCAGGCTGGGCGATCTGAACATAAGGCCCATAGCGATATCACACGATGCTGCAGAGCCCGTAGCCTACAGGATAGAGAACGGCAGGAGCCGTGCTGCGGTGGCGACGGATCTTGGCACCTATGACGACTATATCATGGAGAGCCTGTCAGACTGCGACATTCTCATGCTGGAGGCCAATCACGATGTACATATGCTGGAGGTGGGGCCCTATCCCTACAGACTGAAGAGGAGGATCCTGGGAGACAAGGGACATCTGTCCAACGATCACTGCGGGAGACTCCTGACGTCCCTTATATCGGACAGACTGAAATACGTGGTGCTGGGACATCTGTCCCAGGAGAACAACCTCGCCGAGCTTGCCTACGAGACGGTACGTATGGAGGTCACCATGTCCGACTGTGATGCGCACTGGGGAGACTTCCCTGTATGCATAGCGAGCAGACACACAGGGACGGAATGCTTTGAGATATGAAGATGCTTCTATTCCGTAAGGCGGCATGGTATACTGTCTGAAGTGCTGCGATGGAGGTGACACAATGGACGAGAACAGGCAGAGAGCGATAATAACCGTAGTCGGACACGACACTGTGGGGATAATAGCAAAGGTATGCACATATCTGGCGGAGAGCAACATCAACATCCTGGATATCAGCCAGACCATAGTGAGCGGATATTTCAACATGATGATGATCACTGATCTTTCGGGCAAGAGCAAGCACTTCGCTGAAGTTTCATCCGAGCTGGAAAAGCTGGGTGAGGAGATAGGGGTAGTGATAAAGATCCAGCGCGAAGATATCTTCGATCTGATGCACAGGGTGTGAGATATGATCAATCTGCATGAAGTCACTGAAACAAATGAAATGATACAGAGAGAGAATCTCGACGTCAGGACCATCACCATGGGGATATCTCTCATGGACTGTGTCTCATCCGACCCGGATTCTCTCTGCGACAATATCTATGCCAAGATCACGGATAAGGCCAGGGACCTGGTGAAGACGGGAGAAGCCATAGAAGCGGAATACGGAATACCCATAGTGAACAAAAGGATATCCGTGACACCCATAGGGCTCATAGGCGCATCGGCCTGCAGTGATGCCCGGGATTTCGTGAAGATAGCGAAAACTCTGGATGCGGCTGCAAAGGAGACGGGAGTCAACTTCATAGGAGGCTATTCGGCTCTCGTATCGAAGGGAATGACGGATAAGGAGAGACTCCTGATAGAGTCGATACCGGAGGCACTTGGCAGCACGGAGCGTATCATGTCTTCCGTGGTGGCAGGCTCCACGAAGACCGGCATCAATATGGATGCGGTGAGACTGATGGGAGATATCATCAAAAAGACCGCGGAGGCTACGAAAGACAGGGACTCCTTAGGCTGCACCAAGCTGGTGGTGCTCTGCAACGCTCCGGATGACAACCCGTTTATGGCAGGGGCATTCCACGGGGTGACCGAGCCCGATGTGATCATAAACGTAGGTGTCAGCGGCCCGGGAGTCGTGAAGACTGCTCTGGAAAAGGTAAGGGGCAAAGACTTCGAGACACTCTGCGAGACAATAAAGAAGACAGCATTCAAGGTGACCAGAGTAGGAGAGCTGGTGGCTCAGGAGGCATCGAGGAGACTGGGTGTACCCTTCGGCATCATAGACCTCTCTCTCGCACCGACTCCGGCCATAGGAGACTCTGTGGCGGATATACTCCACGAGATAGGGGTGGAATATCCGGGAGCACCGGGTACCACTGCAGCCCTGGCACTGCTCAACGACCAGGTGAAAAAGGGCGGTATCATGGCGGCAAGCTCCGTGGGAGGCCTGTCCGGAGCCTTCATACCCGTATCGGAGGATCAGGGTATGATAGATGCGGCAGAGGCAGGTGCACTGACGATAGAGAAGCTGGAGGCCATGACCTGCGTCTGTTCCGTAGGACTTGATATGATAGCCATACCCGGAGACACACCTGCCGAGACCATAGCCGGCATCATAGCGGATGAGCTGGCACTTGGGATGGTGAACCAGAAGACTACAGCAGCGAGGCTGATACCCGTCATAGGAAGGAAGGCAGGGGACCATGCCGAGTTCGGGGGGCTCTTGGGACATGCACCCGTCATGCCAGTGAACAGATTCTCATGCGCGGACTTCGTAAACCGCAGGGGGCGCATTCCGGCTCCGATACATTCATTCAAGAACTGACAGAGAAAGGAGGAAGACCGTATGTGGCAGATCATCGTGATACCGTTTCTGGGTACAGCACTTGGCGCGGCATGCGTCTTCTTTTTCAGGGAGAGCATAGGCAGGAGCTTGCAGCGTGCCCTGAACGGCTTCGCTTCGGGGGTGATGGTGTCGGCTTCTTTTTTCAGCCTGATACTCCCGGCTCTGGATCTCACGGAAGATATGGGGAAGCTGGGCTTCATACCTGTATCCGCAGGCTTCGCGGTGGGTATGCTCTTTCTGCTGGTGCTGGATGTACTGACACCCCACATGCATATCAATAACAGCGAGGAGGGTCCGAGCAGCGGACTGAAGAGGACCACCAAGCTGATCCTGGCAGTGACTCTGCACAATCTCCCGGAGGGAATGGCTGTGGGCATCGTCTGCGCAGGATGGCTGAACGGCAATGAGAAGATATCCTATATGGGAGCCCTGGCCCTGGCACTGGGTATCGCGATACAGAATTTCCCTGAAGGAGCTATAGTATCCGTGCCGCTTCTGGCGGAGGGAGTACCGAGGAGGAAGAC
>DNLO01000019.1:8336-14591 GCA_003488445.1 Lachnospiraceae bacterium
CCCGCCATGCCGTATCTGCTCAGCTTTGCGGCGGGAGCCATGATATACGTGGTGGTGGAGGAGCTTATCCCGGAGATGTCCGAAGGGGAGCATTCCAACATCGGTACGATCTGCTTTGCGGCAGGCTTCGTGCTGATGATGGCCCTTGACGTGGGACTGGGATAATATGTATGGTATTTATGGTTTTGATGTGAAGAATAATACGGAAACGAGGATCAGGTAATGATAGCAGCAAATAATGTGACATACAGGGTAGGCAAAAAGGCACTCTTCGAAGAGGTGAACATCAAGTTCACGGAGGGCAACTGCTACGGCATCATAGGTGCGAACGGAGCAGGCAAGTCGACCTTCCTGAAGATACTCGCAGGTGAGCTGGAAACTACCAACGGTGATATAGAGGTGACACCCGGCCAGAGGATATCCGTACTGGAGCAGGATCACTTCAAGTATGATGCACAGACGGTGCTCGACACCGTCATACAGGGTAACGAGCATCTGTATGATGTGATGAAGGAAAAGGAAGCGATATATGCGAAGCCCGACTTCTCCGACGAGGACGGCATGAGGGCGGCAGAGCTGGAGGGCGAGTTCGCCGAGATGAACGGCTACGAGGCAGAGAGCGATGCCGAGTCGCTGCTGAACGGCCTGGGCATAGATACGGCTCTGCATTATTCGCTTATGGGTGACCTGAACGGATCGGAGAAGGTCAAGGTGCTTCTTGCAAGAGCCCTCTTCGGCAATCCCGATATCCTGCTTCTGGACGAGCCTACGAACCACCTGGATCTGGACGCTATCGAATGGCTGGAGGAGTTTCTGATCGACTTCCCCAATACCGTCATCGTGGTATCACACGACAGGTATTTCCTGAACAAGGTCTGCACCCATACCGCAGATATAGACTATGGCAAGATAACACTCTTCTCGGGCAACTATGACTTCTGGTATGAGTCGTCACAGCTTCTCGTACAGCAGATGAAGGAGGCCAACAAGAAGAAGGAAGAGAAGATAAAGGAGCTGCAGGAGTTCATCTCCAGATTCTCGGCAAACGCATCCAAGTCCAAGCAGGCTACATCGAGGAAGAGGGCGTTGGAGAAGATAGAGCTGGACACCATCAAGCCTTCATCGAGAAAGTATCCCTATGTGGATTTCAGGCCTGACAGGGAGATAGGCAATGAGGTACTCTCGGTAGAGAACCTCACCAAATATCAGGACGGACAGATAGTCCTGGATAATCTCACCTTCACATTAAGGCGCAACGACAAGGTCGCCTTCGTGGGCGCGAACGAGCAGGCCATCACTATGTTCATGAAGATCATCATGGGAGAGGAGGAGCCCGACTCAGGCTCGTACAAGTGGGGAGTGACCACCTCCCAGGCATATTTCCCCAAGGACAACACGGCGGAGTTTGATAACGATTATAATATCACGGAATGGCTTATGGGATATTCTCCGGAAAAGGATGTGACCTATGTGAGAGGATTCCTGGGACGCATGCTCTTCCCGGGAGAGGACGGTGTGAAGAAGGTGCGCATACTCTCCGGAGGAGAGAAGGTACGCTGCCTGCTTTCCAAGATGATGATATCCGGTGCGAATGTACTGGTGCTGGATGAGCCTACGAACCATCTGGACATGGAGAGCATCACTGCACTAAACAACGGACTCATCAAGTACCCCGGTGTGGTCCTCTTCTCGTGTCATGATCATCAGTTCGTACAGACTACGGCGAACCGCATCATGGAGATACGCTCCGACGGCACCCTGGTGGATAAGATAACCACCTATGACGAGTATCTCGAGGGCAATGCGGAGGCAAGGAAGAACTATGTCTACACGGCTGATCTCGAGGACGATGCGAACTGACCTCTGTCTGGATCTGATATGAAGGTAGCCGGTGTAATAGCTGAATTCGATCCTTTTCATAACGGACACGCTTTTTTTCTGCGGAGAGTGAGAGAGCTCACCTCCGCAGATTTTATTATCGCGGTGATGAGCGGGGATTATACCCAGAGAGGGAATCCCGCTATGGCGGGTAAGAGGTGGCGCACAGAGGCTGCGCTCATCAACGGAGCCGATATAGTCATCGAACTTCCGGTGCAGTATGCGACGGCATCGGCAGAGCCCTTTGCCCTGGGAGGAGTCTCCATACTTGAGTCCCTGGGATGTGTGGATGTCCTGTGCTTCGGTACGGAGGAGCAGGATATGGAGATGCTGAGGGAAGCATCCGAGATACTCTGCGATGAGACGGATGAGCTGAAAGAAAGACTCGGCGGATACCTGAGAGAGGGAATGAACTATCCCGCCGCAAGAGCGAAGGCTGTATCCGACCTGCTCCTGTCTTCAGGCGCGCACGGATCTGACAGGATCACGGATATCATGTCAGGGCCCAATAACATACTGGCTATGGAGTATCTGAAGGCGCTGGGAAGGCTGGGCTCTTCCATGGACACCCTCAATGTGAAGAGGGAAGCGGTGGATCATGACTCGGTCAATACATACGGGATATACAGCTCGGCCGGAAACATCAGGGAGATATTGAAGACTACAGGATCCGTGGACGCTGTATCCGCTTTTCTGCCGGAGAATACAGTGCCGCTGATGCGTGAGCACTTCGGTGTGGATATCCCGGTGTTTGCGGATGATCTCTCGATGCTCGTAAAGTACAGGCTTTTGATGGAGAGCGGAGAGAGCCTGATGCAGTATGCCGATATGAGTGCGGATCTGGCAAGGCGGATCATGAACAAGAGAAATGAGTACATAAGCCTGTCCCAGTTCACGGAGCTCATCAAGACAAAGAATCTCACATATACGAGGATAGCCAGGGCACTTCTCCATATGCTGCTGTCCGTTAAAAAGGACGACATGAAGGAGTACGCTTCTTCGGGATATGTCGGGTATGCCAGGGTACTGGGCTTTGCGGAAAGGGCTTCGGCTCTCCTGGATGATATGTGCAAGAAGGCATCAATCCCTGTGATCACGAGGACTGCGGAGTACAGGAAGAAGCTTGATGGTCCTTTCCGCAGGATGTACGAGGATGATCTGAGAGCATCAGACATATATCACTGTATCGTGAAGGATATCTACGATACGGACATCACGCCGGATATTTCCGCGGCGGCATATATGACAGAGCACGGCAAGGTTTCATGCAGGCTGCTGTAGTGGGGCGTATCGGGAAACAGTCATAAGGGGGCATCATGTGTGATTTTGATCTGAAGAATATAGCGGATCCGGAGTATTTTGCGGAGAACAGGATACCGGCACATTCGGACCATATGTATTATGAAAGCGAAGAAGCGGCGTCATCAGGAGTCAGTGCTTTCAGGCATTCGCTTGGCGGAGTGTGGAAATTCGCCTGGTCACGGAATGTGAAGACTGCCATAACGGACTTCATGGGGGCAGAGTACGACTGTCTTGGATGGGAAGATATCACTGTACCTGCCTGCATCCAGCTGGAGGGCTACGGAGCACCCCAGTACGTGAATACACAGTACCCCTGGGACGGACACGAGGAGATATCTCCCGGGGAGATACCGCAGGATCATAATCCAGTGGGTCACTATGTGAAGTACTTCAGTCTTCCGAAGAGCATGAAAGAAGGGCCTGTATGCATCTGCTTTGAAGGAGTGGAGAGCGGGATCGCTCTATGGCTCAACGGCCACTATGTCGGCTACAGCACGGACAGCTTCACCCCGTCCGAGTTCGACCTCACCGAATACATTGACAGGGACGGAGTGAACAAGCTGGCTGCGATGGTCTTCAGATATACGGCTGGAAGCTGGTGCGAGGATCAGGACTTCTTCAGGTTTTCGGGGATATTCAGGGATGTGTACCTATATACCATGCCCGGGGTCCATATTGCGGATATGAGGGTGACGGCCCGGCCGGATGATGGATATGAGAAAGGAGAGCTCCGCCTGGCACTGGAGGCTACGGCGGAAGGCAGGGCACGGGTACAGCTTGCATACCGCGGCATGGAGGTGATGTCAGATGAGAGACCTCTGAAGATGAGCACCATCATGGCATACGATATAGATGCCCCGCATCTATGGAGCGCAGAGAAGCCGGAGCTCTATGACCTGAAGATCAGTGTGTACGACAGCGCGGGGGTCCTTAGCGAGGTGGTCACCGAAAGAGTGGGCTTCAGGGATTTCGGTATGAGAGACGGGGTGATGTGTCTCAACGGAAAGCGTCTGGTGTTCAGGGGAGTGAACAGGCACGACTTCTCCAGTGCGAACGGAAGAGTGGTATCCGTGGAGGAGATCAGGAAGGATCTCGTCACCATGAAAAGGAACAACATCAACGCGGTGCGTACAAGCCACTATCCGAACCCCACCGCCTTGTACAGGATGTGTGATGAATACGGATTGTACGTGATAGATGAGAACGATCTGGAGACTCACGGTGTATGGGATCCCATAGCAAGAGGTGAGGAGCCTGTAGAATATGCGGTGCCCGGAGACAGACCGGAGTATATGGATATGATAGCCGACAGGGCAAGGAGCATGTATGAGAGGGACAAGAACCACCCTTCCATACTCATCTGGTCCTGCGGAAACGAGGCTTATGGCGGCAGTGATCTGAAGAGGCTTCATGATCTCTTCAGGGAATGGGATGATACGAGGCTCGTCCATTATGAGGGAGTGGTGAACGATGACAGATATCCGGACACCACGGATATGGTCAGCAACATGTACTGGCCCGTATCGAAGATACGGGAATATCTGTCGGAGAACAGAGAGAAGCCGGTGATATCCTGTGAATACACCCATGCCATGGGGAATTCCTGCGGGGGCATGTATCTGTACACCGACTATGCGGATGAGGAGAGGCTGTATCAGGGAGGGTTCATCTGGGACTATATCGACCAGTCACTGGATGCGAAGAACAGATACGGAGCAGCGTACCAGGGCTACGGCGGCGACTTTGACGACAGACCAAATGACTGCAGCTTCAGCGGCAACGGCATCACCTACGGGGGCGACAGGGAGCCCTCGCCGAAGATGCAGGAGGTGAAATACAACTACAGGCCTGTGAAGCTTGCCTGTGACGGAGATATGGTAAAGGTGACGAACAGGAACCTCTTCACCGATGTATCCGAATATGACTGCTGCGTCACCCTGGAGAGGAGAGGGAAGGTACTGAAGGAGTGCAGAGTGGAGATAAGCTGTGAGCCGCTGGGCGAAGAGAGCATCACTCTGCCTGATGATATAAAGCCCGAAAGAGAAGATGATGAATATGTACTCACGGTGTCGCTGAGACTGAAGCAGGATACGCTCTGGGCAGATAAAGGGCACGAGACCGCCTTCACGCAGTATGTATACGGCAGGACACCTGAGGCGGTGCATGAGAAGAGACCCTTCAGGGTCACCAGAGGGCATTACAACACAGGGATCAGGGGAGAGGGCTTCGAGGTACTGTTCTCGAACATATCCGGAGGACTCGTATCCTACAGATATGCCGGAAGAGAGCTGATAAAGAAGATACCACGTCCGAACTTCTGGAGACCCATGACGGAAAATGACAATGCGAACCTCCTTCCCTTCAGGGCAGGGCAGTGGCAGAATGCGGGACGCTTCCTCACTCATAAGAGGGAGAGGGAGGATATGGATAACGCACTGATGCCCATAGACTATATCACGGAGGATACAGACGACGGTATCAGCGTGACCTATACCTACCGACTGCCGGTGATACCGGAGAAGGAGTGCGTGGTAAGATACACCGTCCACTCCGACGGAGCAGTGGATGTCCGGATGCATATGGATGCATCGGATGATGTGGGAGAGCTCCCCGAGTATAGCATGCTCTTTACACTGGATGCAGATCTTGAGGATCTTACATGGTACGGCATGGGTCCCGAAGAGACCTATGCTGACAGACCTCATGGCAGGCTGGGAGTATATCGCAACAAAGTGGCCGATAATATGGCAAAGTATCTGGTGCCCCAGGAGTGCGGAGCGAAGATCGGTGTCAGGGAAGCCCGCATCACGGACAGGAGAGGAAGAGGGATCATATTCACCGGCAGTGAGATGATGTTCTCTGCACTGCCTTATTCACCTTATGAGATAGATAATGCGATGCATCCCTTCGAGCTGCCGTGTGTGAATTACACCTATGTGAGAGCCGGCAAAGCACAGATGGGGGTGGGAGGCGACGATACCTGGGGCGCGAGGGTCAAGCCCGAGCATATGATCGACAACAGCCGTCCCCTGACACTGGAGTTTTCCTTCAGAGGGATATGATACGGGAAGAGGG
>DNLO01000019.1:14654-19008 GCA_003488445.1 Lachnospiraceae bacterium
CGCTGCCCCGGACTATGGGAGACAGAAAAAACTAAAAAAATAATAGACCCGATCATGACCTATTCGTATAATATAATAGAGGTGCTATTCAGTGATTTAAGACAAGAGCGAGGCTGCGTCTGCTGTACGCAGCCTCGCTCGGATAAAGGAGTCAGAGAAGACTTTGAACTGGAAAAAGAGCATAAGGTTTCAGCTGGCGGCTGTCTTCATCATCCTGCTGCTGGCTGTGATCGCTGCCATATTTTTTGTAAATACGGCCTTTCTCACACGATACTATATCTCGAACAAAAAGGCGGAGATAGTAGATTCCTACGAGCAGATGAATGCGCTGTCGCAAAGTCTGGGGGTATCTTCGGAGGGGTTTAAGAGCGGAGCCGACAGACTTACGGCTGACAAGAGCCTGCTCGTCGTCGTGGCGGATCCGGGTATGAAGATCCTCTATACCACGGAGCGTGAGTCCAAGAAGATGACGGAGAGACTGCTGTGGCGCGCCATATCCGGAGATCCCATACAGGAGCCGGGCAACGAGACTGCCGAGGATGTGAGATCGGACAGGGGAGCGGTACGTCCGCCGGAGGACGTGATCCTGTACGAGACGGATGAATACAAGATCACGAAGAGCACGGACCCTGCCATGAAGTCGGACTATATCGAGCTGTGGGGGTATATGTCGAGCGGTGATCTTATCTTTATCAGGACTCCGCTGGAGAGCATCAGGGAGAGCGTCTACCTGTCCACCAGGTTCATGCTCTATATCGGGATACTGATAGCTCTGGTGGGTGTGGTGGTCATATGGTTCGTGACCCGCAGGATCACGGATCCCATCCTGAAGCTGACGGAGATCTCGGACAGGATGGCACATCTGGACTTCGATGTGAGATATGAGAGTGAAGTGCATAACGAGATAGGAGAGCTGGGGCTGCACATGAACGAGATGTCCATGCAGCTGGAGAGCGCCATATCCGATCTCAAG
Source organism: Lachnospiraceae bacterium (assembly GCA_003488445.1). Taxonomy (GTDB): domain Bacteria; phylum Bacillota; class Clostridia; order Lachnospirales; family Lachnospiraceae; genus NK4A144. The sequence goes on from DNLO01000019.1 coordinate 15,628, forward strand.
AGCGCCAATCTGAAGCTGCAGCAGGACATAGAGAAGAAAGAGCAGATCGAGAACATGAGGAATGAATTCATATCCAACGTATCTCATGAGCTCAAGACACCCATAGCTCTCATCTCCGGATATGCCGAGGGGCTTCGTGACGGCATCGCCGATGATGAAGTAAGCCGCAATGAATACCTGGATGTCATCATAGATGAGTCAGACAAGATGGGGGATCTGGTCAAGAGCCTGCTGGAGCTGAACCATATAGAGTTCGGATCGAGAGATGTGGAGATGCAGAGGTTCGATCTTGTGCCGGTGATAGCGGGCATCATCTCCAGCTCGGAGATACTCTTAAGACAGTTCGGGGTCAGTGTGACATTCGAAGAAGATGCTCCCAGGTATGTATGGAGCGATGAGAGCATGACAGAGGATGTCTTTACAAACTATCTCACGAATGCGATACACTATGCCGGAGGTGAGAAACGGATCAGTGTCACTGTCGAGGACAGGGGAGAGAATGTAAGGGTCACTGTGTTCAATACCGGAGATAACATTTCCGATGAGGACATGGACAGGATATGGGAAAAGTTCTACAAAGTGGACAAAGCGCGTACCCGCGAGGTGGGAGGCTCGGGAGTGGGGCTCTCGATAGTAAAAGCTGTCATGGAGACTTTGAATAAGCCGTTCGGTGTGATAAACTATGATGATGGTGTCGGATTCTGGTTCGAGCTGGAGAGTGCCTCCGGGAACGGGAATGCCGGCAGATGATACCAGGGGCACACGGGAGGAAAAAGTGACCGTAAGACGTACAGTATTCCTGAATATCTTACTTGCAGCGGCCATAGCCATGCTGGGAGGCTGCGGAGCCGAGAGCGTGGATCTGTCCGAGGAAGATGCGAAGAAGGTGGCGAACTATTCATCGGATGTAGTGAGCCAGCACAGCGACAGATCGGAGTCCAGGCTCGTGGATCTTGCGACGGTCAGGAGAAAGTATCAGGAGCAGCTGGATCTTGAGATAAGGAAGCAGAACTTCAAGGGCCTGGATCAGGCGGCAGAGACTGCGGCAGAGTCGGGATCCGATGAGAGCGGCGAAGACGGAGAGAGCAGCGGCGACACCTATGTGGAGCCCGATATGAGTCTTGCCGAGGCCATAGGAATACCGGAGTTTGACGTTTATTACACCGGATACGAGGTGTCTCAGTCCTACCCCACGTCCTCATCCATATCAGCAGACGATGTATATATGGGGATGACGGCTGCACCGGGCGACACGCTCCTCATCCTGCATTTCAACATATCCAATACGGAGGGGCTGGACCGCGAGTGCTACATCCTGGGCCTTCGTCCCACCTTCAGGGTGAAGATAAACGGAGAGAACCACACGATACAGCAGACGATACTGTCGGAGGATCTGTCGAAGTATGACGGTACGATACCGGCATACAGCTCGAACGATGCGGTACTGATCTGCGAGGCTTCGGAGAGTGCGCTCTCATCCATAGATTCCCTGTCGCTCATCGTTCGCTCCGCAGAGGGGCGCCCCGAGTACAGGCTGGAGCCATAACATATTTGCCCGGGTGAGGGGAGATGAGGTCGTCTCCTCAGGCTTCGGGAGCTGGGAAATATAGAAAGAAATGCCAATCTGTGTACAGAAGGATCTTCCTGCACGTGAGATCCTGGAAAACGAAAACATATTCACGATGGAGCCCGAGCGCTCCATGCATCAGGATATCAGACCTCTGGAGATCTGCATCCTGAATCTGATGCCGCTTAAGGAGGACACGGAGCTGCAGCTCCTTCGTTCTCTGTCCAATACTCCGCTTCAGATCAATATCACATTCATGACCGTAAAAAGTCATATATCAAAGAACACGCCGGCGAACCATCTGAATCAGTTCTATACCACATGGTACGATATAAAGGACAAGAACTTCGACGGCATGATCGTGACCGGAGCTCCGGTGGAGCAGATGGAGTACACGGAGGTGGACTATTGGGATGAGATGGTGTCCATCATGGACTGGTCGCTGACCAATGTCACATCCACCCTGCATCTTTGCTGGGGTGCACAGGCAGCTTTGTACCATCACTACGGTCTGCAAAAGCATGAATTCCCTGACGGCAAGCTCTTCGGGGTGTATCAGCACAGGGTGAAGAACAGGAAGGATCCTCTTGTGAGAGGCTTCGACGATCTCTTCTACATCCCTCATTCCAGATACACGGAGGTCAGGAGAGAGGATATATATGCCTGCCCCGAGCTAAAGGTGCTGGCAGAGGGGGATAACAAGGCGGGTGTATGCCTGTGCACTGCCAAGGAGGGGAGGCAGGTCTTCCTCTTCGGACATCCCGAATACGACAGGCTGACTCTGGACAAGGAATACAGGAGAGACCTGGACAAAGGGCTGGATGTAGCCATGCCCCTGAACTACTATCCCGGAGACGATCCGGACAGCAAGCCTATGTTGCTATGGAGAAGTCATGCCAATATAATATATACAAACTGGCTGGATTATTACGTATATCAGAGTACGCCCTACGATATAGGGGTGTCATTGAACATCGGTGATGCTCAGACGAGAGTCTGAAGAAGGAAAGGAGACATGAGTATGAGCAGAGAGAATAACGGCAATCCGAAGCAGAAGCTGAACCTGACAAAAGTACTGCTGATGGTGGGGTTCATCCCGCTGGTCGCAGCCGGTGTGCTGATCTGTGTGATAAGCGGCATCACTACTGCCGCAAACCTCACGGAAGATGTGTATGACAAGCTCTTTGTCGCTTCCGACGGGTTGAGGAAATACTATCAGTATGAGCTCGAAGCCGGAAACGAGATGCCGTACGAGCATGATTATGTGGACATGCTGAAAGGTGACGACATTGAGATGACCCTCTTTATGGGAGATACCAGATTCATGACATCCGCACTCAATGATAAGGGTGAGAGAAATGAGGGTACCCAGATGGATCCAAAGATCTGGGCGGAGCTGCAGAAAGGAAACGACTATTACGCAGACGGCGTTATTATCGGCGGCAAGCCCTACTACGTATATTACAGACCGCTTTACGATGCTGACGGATCAGTGGCCGGATCCGCCTGGGCAGGAGAGCCCTCCGCAAAGGTCAAGGCATCCATCAGACATGCAGTACTCACTACAGTGATAGCGGTGATACTGGCGATTGTTGTCTTCGGTGTGATCATCTTGTTCGTATCGAAAAAGATCATAAGTACTATCAACGAGGTAGTGGCAGGGGTTCGGAAACTGGCAGACGGGGATCTGACAGAGATGGAGTACCCGAAGTCGCACATTCAGGAGATAGCGGATATAGGTGCGGGTGTTTACAGGCTCAATAATACCCTGAGAGATATAGTGTCCGGAATCCTCGGCAACACCAGAGATCTTG
>DNLO01000221.1 GCA_003488445.1 Lachnospiraceae bacterium
TCATTCGCCGGGGATAATCTGCCGGAGGAGCTTTGGGTTCACTCGTATGTAGAGACTATATCCAGGATCTCGCGTGCGTAATTGGGGTATTTGGCTACCAGATCCTCCACCTCGCGCTTTGCCGCATCCCTGTTGTCGGTATTGTAGTCTATCCTCTTGCGAAGCCCCTGTCTCCTCGCAACGAGCTCGTGGCGAAGCTCCACCATCTCTCTGTGATCGAGCACAGCCTCTGCCTGATGTATCCAAAGCGTGGGATAGTTCACATTTGCATTTATCAGCTCTTTCCTGTACCTCTCCTCGGCTGCATCCAGATCCGAGCTCATCCTGCGTATCAGCTCCCTCTCCTTCTTCTCCTCCAGATAGAGCTTCCAGTAGTGTTCCAGCTCATCCGATGAATGCACATGGTATTTCGAATATTCATACTCTATGAGATTCTCGGTGTTCACGAACCTTATCTTCACGGTGTTCTGCTTCGATATCACCTGGTTCAGCTGGTTCCTGGTCCTTCTCTCCGCGCTCCTTGCAGTGATGAAGGTCGAGAACGATACAGTGAGAGCGATGGCCCCCAGTGCAGCTGCCGCTATGATCCCCGGCATCACGTTCATATCAAACATGTACTGGAGTATCAGCAGTATCAGGATGAGGAACGTCATTGAGAACACACTGATCATGGCAATGTTCCTGCAGCTTATCTGTCTGACTCTATCTTCCCTGAGTGCGAACTGCCTCGTGACCTTCTCGCCGTCCAGTCTCCTCAGATCGTCCCTTACAAGCTCCTTATATTCCTCGTGCTCCTTCATGTCATTCAGGATCTTTGGCATATCGGCAGCTATGGCCTGCATCTCTTCATATTTGGCTTCACTGATCTTTCCGAGCCTCCCCGAGTGAGATTCGTTCTCCTTAAGGAGATGTATCACATTCTCCGCGGCACTCACCAGCCTGCTCTCGGTGTCTTCGGGGATGGAGTCTATGAGCTCACAGTCCTTCAGATAATCAGTGACATATCTGTACTCCTTTGATGCATCCTCGATCTCGTTCGTGCACTCTGCCATCTGGTCGCACAGGTTTCTCACATACCTCTCACGGAGTACCCTGTCTGACATATCCACCTCGGACCGCTTGAGATCCTTTACCTCGGGTATATCCTCGTCGTCCAGGAACTCTCCGTAATATTCAGTTTCGGCCTCTTCCTTCCTGAAGAATCCCTTTACCTTTTCAAAAAAACCCATCTACGATATCCCTCTGTATCCGCTCTTGAGTCCCGAGGCAAGCCTGTCAGTCTCTTTTCGTGCGGCATTCCTGTCACCGCCCGCTATCACCTCTTCCAGCTTCACTATCTCCTCCGGCTTTGCTGTCAGGCGTTCCATCTCCTCGTATATCTCTCCGTCCGGTCTGTCGTGCAGAAGACTGTCTGCATACTCCACTCTGGACATGGACAGGCGTCTGCAGAAGGTACTCTTCCTGACATCTCCTGCCTCACGGAAGCAGACAGCTGCCTTGTCGAATATATAGAAAAGGGCATACAGCCTGCCGAGCTTTCCCGCAAGCTGCCTGTACATTTCCTCGTCCTTCTCTTTCTCCTCATCCATCAGCTCCCTGGCATGCTCATACATCAGTATAGCAGATTTGTATCTCCTGTTCTCTGACAGGAAATCAGCCCTGGATATCAGCCTCACATACTCTCTTATATCCTCCAGAGAAGACAGGACCTCCCTTGCCTTCTCCACCCTGTCTTCGCTGTAGAAATGCCTGTAAGACAGGATGCCCGCGATGAATTCCACCGGCTGTCTCTTTTTCCTGATCAGCGATTCGGACAGATCCGGCAGTCCCAGCTCCCTCTCTATGTACCTTATCAGATCGTCATCGACGATATAGTCACCCAGACTGTAGAGATTCTCATACAGCACATAGCACAGCTCTTCAAAGGAGTGTATCCTTACGGAAAGCTCGTTTATCATATATGGGGCTTCAGCATATCTTCCGATGCACCGGTACAGCATTTATCTTCCTTTCCTACAGGTATATATCCGCTTCCACAGCTTCCTTGGAGGAAGCAAAGATCTCTCCGAAGCCGAGATCCTCCGCCACACAGTGCATGGTTGACACATCCTTCATACTCACCTTCAGGCGCACCCTGGTGCACCTGTCCGGTCTCTTCGGAAAAGCATCCGCCCTGATCACACTGTATCTGATATCCTTGGTGAAGAAATTCTCCATCCTTATACGTATCTCCTGATCCTCGCCCAGCATGAACTCCGTCATGCCTCCGGCCTCGTACCAGTTCACTCCCGCCTCTATGAGCGGCACATAGGTCTCCTGTCCGTCCTGCTCCACCTGTATGCCGATCCCCGATCCCACCTTGTCGTCATCGAAGAATCTGCAGGTCTCCAGCATGGGATTGCCGTCCCGGTCGTCGATGCCGGCATAGCAGGCGCCCTTGGTATAGAGATTGCGGCCCTGGAAGACACGGCGTCTGCGCTCCAGGAGATAAGTGACGGAGTCCTTCAGCCACTCTCCCTCAAAGCCCTCTCCGGATAGATAGACGGCCGATACTATCTCAGAGTCCAGCACAGCCCTGGCTATCCCGAGGAAGCCCAGGTCATCCTTCATCGGCAGGTCGAACACTCTCTCTTCCACCATGCTCACATGAGGTCTCATGTCGGTCCTCGTGGAAAGAAGCATCGTCCTGACTGCCGTTCCGTCGTAATCAAAGAGAGCTATCTTATTCATGGTCAGATGAGCGTCCTGATTCATGGCATAGTAGAAGAAACACTCAGGATACCCTGTGATCCTCACTGTGATGCCTTCATCCTGCAGGAACCCGGTGGCTTTTACGATGGCTCTGACATACCTGTCGTCCGGGACGGGAACTGTCACCACGACTCTCTCCAGCTCATTCATAGGGGCCACGACCGAGGAGAGCATCATTGACTTCTTTATGAATCCCTCCAGCAGAGTTTCGTACTTCTCATCTCCTTCGGCAGCCTTCGAGAGGATCCCCGACTCAGTGACCCCTCCCTCATCGCGATGAGCATAGACATCCTCTCCGTAATATATCTCTCCGTCCGGCATGATAAGGGCTGTCACGGGCATAACATACTTTTCGGTCCCGGCAAATACCGGTACCGACTGTACCTCTTCTCTCTCATCTGTCGGCATGCTGATACTGATCTGTGCGGTACTGTCCGTCAGGTCGTATCCTATGACTCTTCCCATATCACCTCTCGCACTACTCTGTCTTTGATCATATAGTCTTCGGCCAGCTCAAGGAAGCTGTCCGTATCACCCATCGTCCTGCTGGTAAGAGCATCCTGCAGGATATCGTGTCTTCCGGATCCGTTGGACAGCTGCTCCGAAGACTTCTCCACTCCGCTTCGCACCGGCCCCGATCTGGATCCTCCGTTCTCCGTGATATAGTACTGCAGCAGCTCTCCGGGAAAGACGAGGCATCTCAGCTGGTACACTCCGGGGAAGAGCTCCTTCATTCTCTCCACGTTATATTCCACATCCACTTCTCCGTTCTGCTCTATGCAGTAGTTGAGCTCCACTCTTGCGCCGGGTGTGCCTCTGTACTCTATGAAAGTCTCCTCCGCAAAGAGCTCGAGCCCCGGGAACAGATTCCTGTAATCCATGAAGAATTCGAATATTATATCCCTCTCGGCCATATCCCTGACATAGGGATAGAGTATCCTGTCGGCTCGCAGATCCCTCCTGCCCGCATAGAATCTGATAAGACAAAGGGCCTCTATGTCCGTGATATCCTCGTCTATCGCATATTCCAGCAGTCCCATGTAGAACCTGTCATCCATCAGCGTATCCTTCAGGAAGGCATCCTCTGCGGCTTTCCGGAAATATCTGCTGACTATCCTCTTCGACGCATCGTGCTTTATATAATCAAAGAATATCTCATCCTTCTCCCCGATATAGGCTCCGGTCTCAAGCATCTGCTCAAGTATCCTGCCCTCTATCAGCGACACATCCGCATCAAAGTCCCTGCAGGCATTCCATATCTCCTTCAGTTCCCTGAGAGTCCCCTCATAGTGTCTCGACATATAACCGAGTATCACCTCATTGTATTTGTTCCCCCTGAAGGATGCCTCGCACATCTCCAGTATCACGGGATCCTCAGCGGCTCCGTCCTCTATGAACCTTGTGGAAAGACGCATAAGTATCTTGGGATCCATACCGTAGGATCCGTATTTGTCTATCACAAGCCTTGCCTCATCATCGGAGCGCATGGAACAGAACCTGACATATTCATTCCTCTCCTGCATGGTGAGACTTTCCACATCCGTATCAAACAGCAGCTGATTGAGCTCGGACTGCATGTCATTATCGTAGTAAAACCTCATGAGCGAAGTCAGAAGACCTTCCCTGAACCTCTCGGTGAGCTGATCGCAGTCTATCATCCTGCGGACGTATCCCGCATTCCTGTCATCCACAGTGATATAATTCCTGCCCCTCTCGGAAAGTGCCACCCACAGACCGGGATCATCCAGCTCGGGGTATTCTATCGTGTTCAGGAAATCATAGATGCGAAGGAGCTTCGTGTCGTCATAGGTCACATACTGTCTTCCGTATCTCCTGCCCCGTGCATCCACGAAGAAGATATCATAGTCTGTATCGTATATGCTGACATAGGCCCTTCCGTTCTTCAGAGCCACTGTCCTCTCGTCCCTGAAGGCCTCCTCGAACACTATTATCTCTTTGATCGAGGGATCATTCACTGTGATCATCCTTATGAAGCCATTCGATATGATGGCTGTGTCCAGGGTTCCCATATCTGCGGTATTCCCGGCCGCTCCTCTGAAGAACCTGAAATGATCCGTTATGATGGCAAGGTTCTCATCCATATGCCCTGCCAGTATCTCCGATATCGCAAAGGAAACGCAGGCATCAGTGCTCTGGGTAAGATACGCCGATGCCTCGCTCTCATTCACTATCATGTTCGCATAGACATATGATCTGAGAGCAGGGGGCAGATCGTTCTGCAGACCGTAATACATGAGAAGACTCTTCGGCAGAAGCTTTGCAGTCTGATGATCCATCGTATACAGGTAATAATCATAAAGGTTTGTGATGCCGAGATCCCTGTCGACAGCCTCTTTGAAATACCTGAAATATCTCTTGTCGGTCACTTCGTTTCTGATGAGATAAGAGCATATGGAGATGAGCATCTCATCGTCATCAAACTCGGCAAAGTATGCTCCCATTATCTTCAGAAGCCTGGGATCGAACCCCCTCATACGCTGCGAGAGGAGTGAGACCGTATCCGCCAGCTCCTTCTTCAGCAGACCGTGCCTGATGGCAAATCCCAGTACGTTTATCTCGAACTCCGAAAGCCTCCTGATAAGAGAAGGATCGTGAGACAGGATGCTGTATGCCTCGAGATACATCAGCGGGCTCCTCATGCCCATGGACACCTGCTCCTCGATGAGACCTCTCTCTCTCTCGGGAGACATCTTTATGGTCTCGTCCAGGTATATCAGTATCCACAGCACTCTCCAGGAGGATCTGTCCCTGTCGAATATATCCCAGACCTGTCTTACAGCTTTTTTCAGCTCCCTGTCATTCCGGGAACACATGGCACAAAGATATATGTAATATGCCCTGAGCTCGTAGGGCAGCTCCTTCTCGTCCAGCTGCCTCTCCACGGCACTGAGTACGATATCCGCCTCATCATATCTCTTCGCGGCGAGCAGAAGCTGAGCCTGCATGAGCCTGCTCTCAGGATCGTTGCGGTCCGCCACCAGAAGCCTCTCGATCAGCTTGCCCGACCTCTCGATCCATTCGGCTCCGGTGCTGTCTCCTATCCTGAAGCTTATGAACTCGTTCATGAGCTTGCACACGGCATTCTGCTTCGAGATATGCCGGTCTCTTGCACTCCGGTCTCCCGATGGCATGTCCACGAACACCGGTATGGATATGTTCGTATGAAGTGAAGTAAGCTTCAGTCTGCCGAAGTTATGCCCCTCATGGAGCCTGTCTCTCCTGATGGTAAAGACTATCTCCACGAAGTTGCCCTCGAAGTCTTCCGAGCCGTATTCCTGCCTCTGAAGCTCTATGAAATCGGCATCGGCCTCCAGCACAAACCCCGGATAGCCCCATCCGCTCTTCCTCACCGTAACGGATATATCCTTATCCTCCGTGAGGCTCCTCTCCATCACACCCGACTCCGCAAAGTTCAGCAGCACCGGCGATTTCTTGTTCGTCTCTATCAGAAACTCCTCTACTCCCGCCCGGCACAGATGATCATTCCCTGCCAGTCCGGAAAAGGCACGGTACTTGAAATAGATGTCCCGGTCTCCGTCTGAGAAGATCCTCCTCATGGAATCCGTATAGAAGAGCCTCACCGCCTCGTCCATATTCTCCTTCGCGAGGTTGGTAAAGTGGAACAGATTTCTGACAGGACCCTGTGAAGAAGAGATCTCGTCCCTCACTATGCTGATAGTGACGGGTATCCGGGCTTCTCCCTGATCGGATATCACGGATATGTTGCCCTTGAACACAGTGCCCTGGTCGAAGCCGAAGGTGCTGATCTCATATCCTATGCCGATCCCCTCTTCGCCTATCGGACCGTTGTAGTCTTTCCTCGTCAGCTGGATCCTCCGGTGGGACACCCTTAGCATGAAAGCAAGATGGTCCGCATCCTTTGCACGCAGCACAAGGGTCCCGGTGACCGGCTCCCCTTTCTTGCATGTCTCATCTATTTTTTTGATATCAAGCTTCAGACTCAATCAATATTCTCCGTCATCAGGTCTATCAGCCTGTCGTCATCCTCTTTTCTCATAAAGCAGAAACGGACATAGCGCTCATCCAGCCCTCTGAATGTAGAGCAGTCCCTTATCATCATACCCTGTTTTATCGAAGTCTCGAACAGATCTGCCGCCGTGACTCCCCCCTCCGGAAGCCTGACCAGTACGAAATTCGCCTCCGGCTCATAATACTTCAGGCCCTTGTCCTTCAGAGAGTCCAGCCTGCGGCATATCCGCTCCCTCTCTCCTTTGATGTATTCCCTGACTTTTGCGATATATTCCTCATCGGTGAGCATATATCCGGCAGCGGTCTCGGAAAAAGAGCTCACTGACCAGGGATCCTTGATCTCTTCCACTGCCCCCTTAAGCTCCTCATCCGAGGTGATGGCATAGCCCAGCCTGAGCCCCGGAGCACTGAAGAATTTGGACATGCTCCTGATGACAAAGAGTGATCTGTACTCCCCCGCAAGATAAGACATATCGTATCCGTCATCAGCGAAGTCCACGTAGGTCTCATCCACGACGCAGGTGATCTGCCTCCTGTCGCACAGTGCCAGGATGTCCCTCATATCCTCTGCCCTGACAGCCGTGGAGGTGGGGTTGGAGGGGTTGCATATGATCAGGAGCTTTGTATCATCCCCGCTTCTTTCCAGCTCATCTGCAAGGACTCGAAGATCCAGTCTGAAGTCCTCATCCTCCCTCAGATCGTGATACACGGGTGTACCTTTTGCAAGCTTCACGTACCTCTCATATTCGGAATAGGCGGGAGCGACGATCAGCGCCTTCTTTCCGCCATGGTACTTTATCACATCACCTATGAGCTCCGAGGATCCGTTGCCTACTATGATGTGATCCGGCTCCGCCTTGCAGTATGAGCTGATGGCCCTGCGAAGCTTCGTGTAGTCTCTCTCCGGATATCTCTCTATGCACCTGATCTGATCCTTCATGGCATCGATGAGACCTTCGGATATCCCCATGGGACTCACGTTAGCCGCAAAAGAAATGATACGCTCCCGGGGTATTCCGTATATCGCCTCTATCTTCTCAAGATCCGATCCGTGAAAAGCACTCATCCCTGCTTCCTCCATGTATCCGGTGCCAGGAGCAGGAGCATGGGATAGAGCTCGAGCCTTCCTGCCAGCATGTCAAAAGACAGCACATACTTGGAAAGGACGGAAAAGCTGTCAAAGTTTCCCATGGGGCCCACCATGCCAAGTCCCGGACCTATATTGTTCAGTGTGGCGAGTACCGCTGATATGTTCGTTTCCGTATCGAAACCGTCCAGACTGATGAGAAGGAGCGATACCACCATTATCATCACATAGGCTGCAAGATAGACCTTCACCCCGTCTACCGTCTCCTCCCTCACCTTTCTTCTGTCGAGGTATATGTTCTTCACAAGTCTGGGATGTATGAAGTGTCTCAGCTCCCTGACATAGATCTTCGCCATTATGATCACTCTGGAGACCTTGAACCCGCCGCCCGTAGAGCCTGCACAGGCTCCGATGATCATCAGTGCGAGCAGGATATGCTTCGACAGGGCGGGCCAGGTATTAAAGTCGGCCGTGGAGAAGCCCGTGGTGGTGATGATGGAGCTCACCTGGAACAGGGCTTTGATGAAAGCGTCGGACAGATCCGTGAACATGCCCCTGGCATTGTACATTATCACCGCAGTGGATGCCGCAATGATGCACAGATAAGTCTTAACCTCATCCATATTGAAGGCTTCCTTCAGGCTCCTCTTGATAAGGATGAAGAAATAAAAGTTGAAGTTGATGCCGAACAATATCATGAAGATCGAGATGATAAGCTGCTGGACATACGTATACTCAGCCGCAGAGGAATTCCTCACACCGAAGCCTCCCGTTCCCGCCGTACCGAAGGTGATGGTAAAGGCATCAAAAAACGGCATCCCGGTGATGATGAGTATGATGACCTGAAGCAGTGTGATACCGAAATAGATGTAATAGAGGATCTTTGCCGTATCCCGAAGTCTCGGCACCAGCTTGCCCACATCCGGTCCCGGGGACTCGGACCTCATCAGATGCATGTTCTGTGTTCCCGTCATGGGCAGTATCGCCAGCATGAAGACGAACACTCCCATGCCTCCTATCCAGTGAGTGAAGCTCCTCCAGAAGAGCGAACATCTGGACAGGCTCTCCACATCGCTCAGTATGCTTGAGCCCGTGGTGGTGAATCCCGATACGGTCTCAAAAAAAGCATCGGTGACATGCGGTATCTCTCCCGTCAGTACGAAAGGCAGGCTTCCCACCGCCGACATTATTATCCAGCCGGTAGCTACCGCTATGAACCCTTCCTTGGCGTAATAGTTCTGCTTCTTCGGCTTTCTTTTCGTCACTATATAACCAAAGAGGAAACAGATGACGGCGGCCGCAAAATAGACCTTCCCTTCCTTCTCTTTGTAGATGAGCGACACAAGGCTCGGCAGAAGGAAGAGTACGCCCTCGATCTCTATGAGCTTCCCCAGGATATATGCTATGCTGGCAATGTTCAAGACTCTCTACCTCCGGTGCTTTGCAGGATATCGGTGATGTCGTTCAGCCCCTGATGCCCGGTCACTATGACCACCTTGTCTCCCACCTTTATCTCATCTCCTCCTCGGGGATATATGATCTCTTTTCTTCTCATGATGCAGGCCACCAGCAGGTTCTTTTTCAGCTTCATCTGCTGCAGCGGCTTGTCTGTAGCCTCGGAGGGCTCCCTGATCACGAACTCCAGTGCCTCCGCCTTGCCGTCCAGGATATTGACCAGCGACTCCACTCTGCTCCTTCCCATGGAGTTCTGCATCGCCCTCACGGTCGCTGCCACATTGTCCGTCACTATGCTCATTGTATGTATGATGGTACCCAGCTCTATCTCCTCCACTATGGAATCGAACATCATGCGGTTCACCTTCGTGACTATCTTGGCCTTTTCATTATGCTTTTTCGCGAAGAGAGAAAGAAGAATGTTCTCCTCATCTATATTGGTCAGGGCCACCACCGACTCGGCGGTCTCTATTCCCTCTTCCATCACTACCGTCTCCTCGGTGCCGTCGCCGTTGATGATAGTCGCCCCTTTCAAAAGCTCATCCAGCTCGGTGCATCTTTTGCGGTCCTTCTCTATGATCTTGACGTCTATGCCTACAGGCAGCAGTCTCTGTGCGAGATAATACCCGACTCTTCCTCCGCCTATGATCAGCGTATCCTTGACGGCATGCGTCTCTATCTTGATCGCATGGAAAAAGGCCGCGGCATTTTTAGGCGATGCGATGAACGACACCCGGTCGCCCTCCAGAAGCATCGTGGAACCGTTGGGGATGATCACTTCGTTGTCTCTTTCTATCGCACAGATCAGGACCTCTGAATGGACGTTCTGCGCTATATCCATTATCCTCTTGTCCTTTATCGGAGAGTCCGGAGCGATCTTGAACTTCAAAAGCTCCACCATACCTCCCGACAGAGTATCGATCTTCATTGCCGAGGGGAAGCGCAGAAGTCTCGCTATCTCTCTTGCTGCCGCCCTCTCCGGATTGATGACTCTCGTGAGTCCCAGCTCCTCCTTGAAGAAGGAAACCTCATCCAGGTATATCGGATTCCTCACTCTGGCTATGGTCTTCACCTTGCGGTTGGACTTTCTTGCTATCAGGCAGCAAAGCAGGTTCACCTCATCGGATCCTGTGGATGCGATCACTACATCCGCCCTGTCTATGCCGGCTTCACGCTGCACGCTCACCGACACACCGTTTCCTTCCACTCCTATCACGTCCGCCCTGGAAGCCGTAAAGTTAACCGCATTCTTTTCGGTATCGATCACCGCGATATTGTGAGACTCCTTTGCCAGTGTCATGGCGAGAGCCGCTCCTACTTTTCCGCATCCGATGATGATGATGTTCATCTCTGTCCCTTTACCTTCTTTCTTTTTCCTTATGCCGATATCTCGTTTCCGGTATACAGCTGGTAATACTTTCCCCTGCGCTCGATCAGCTCATCATGTGTGCCGCGCTCTATGATCCTCCCCTGCTCCAGCACCATTATGCAGTCGGAGTTCTTTACCGTAGAGAGCCTGTGCGCTATCACAAAGGTGGTCCTTCCCTTCATGAGTCTGTCCATGCCCGACTGCACTATCTTCTCCGTACGGGTATCTATGGAGCTTGTAGCCTCATCCAGGATCAGGACCGGGGGATCCGCTACGGCTGCCCTCGCTATCGCCAGCAGCTGTCTCTGCCCCATGGAGAGGTTCGCACCGTCTCCCTTCAGTATAGTATCATATCCCTGAGGAAGTCTCCTTATGAAGCTGTCGGCATTGGCCAGCTTCGCTGCAGCCACCACCTCCTCATCGGTGGCGTCCAGCTTGCCGTATCTTATATTGTCCCTTACAGTCCCGGTGAACAGATGAGTTTCCTGCAGCACGATCCCCAGTGAGCGTCTCAGATCCGCCTTTTTTATCTTGTTCACATTGATGCCGTCGTATCTGATCTTCCCGTCCTGGATATCATAGAACCTGTTGATCAGGTTGGTGATGGTCGTTTTACCCGCACCTGTGGAGCCCACAAAGGCGATCTTCTGTCCGGGCTTCGCATAGAGCTCGATATCGTTCAGCACCATCCTGTCATCGGTGTATCCGAAATCCACACCGTGCATCTCGATCTCTCCCTTAAGCTGCGTGTAATCGGTGCTTCCGTCAGCCCTGTGATAATGCTCCCAGGCCCAGATACCGGTATGTTCGCCGGCAGGGACCAGTTCCCCGCTCTCATCTATCCTGGCATCCGTCAGAGTCACATATCCCTCATCGGTCTCCGGCTCCTCGTCTAAAAGTGCGAATATCCTTTCCGCGCCCGCGAGTGCCATCATCACGGAGTTGAACTGCATGGATATCTGGTTTATGGGCATATTGAAGCTTTTGTTGAAGGTCAGGAAGCTCGCCAGACCTCCCACCGTGAGAGAGGCCACTCCGTTCAGTGCCAGCACACCTCCCACAGCCGCACACAGCACGTAGCTCACATTGCCCAGCTGAGCGTTTATCGGACCTATTATGTTGGCATATTTGTTTGCGTTGTATCCCGCTCTGTACAGAGCCTCGTTCCTCTCATCGAAATCCTTTATCGCCTCATCCTCATGATTGAAGACCTTGACCACCTTCTGTCCGGATATCATCTCCTCGATAAATCCGTTCAGCCTTCCGATGGACTGCTGCTGCTCCAGGAAGCCGGCACCGGATCTCTTGGCGACTGCCGCTGAAGCGATGAGCATGACTCCCACCATGGCAACGGTCAGAAGCGTCAGCGGTATGCTCAGTATCACCATACTGATGAGCACCGAGACTATCGTGATGAGGCTCGACAGAAACTGAGGCATCGCCTGCGATATCATCTGTCTCAGAGTGTCGATATCATTGGTGTATATCGACATGATATCTCCGTGAGCATGGGTATCGAAATACTGTATCGGCAGATCCTCCATATGGGTGAACAATGCCTTTCTGATATCGCGCATTGTTCCCTGTGTCACATATATCATGATCCTCTGATACACATAGGTGGATGCCACACCGGCTGCATATATCACGGCCACCCTGCATATCGCACGGGCCAGCGGTGTCAGGTCACGGCTCCCGCTCATCAGTATGGGAGTGATATAGTCATCTATCAGATCGCGCAGGAAGAGTGTGCCCTGCACCGAAGCCAGCACTCCGGCAATGATGCAGCACAGCACGACGACCAGATGAGGTATGTGTCCTTTCAGCACATATCCCATGGTGCGTCTGAAGAGCCCTCCGGGATCCTTCAGCTTTACCTTCGGTCTTCCGGAAAGACGCCTCATCCCGGGTCCTCTGATTTCCTTTACCTTTTCTTCTGCCATTTATCCTCCGGAACTCTTTCCTTGCCCGCTCATGTATACGGATTGTCAAAATCCCCGCTGCTTCCGGTCTGCGACTCGTATACATCTTTGTATATCTCCGAAGACTCCAGCAGCTCCTCATGTGTCCCTATATCCGCTATACGCCCGTCATCCATCACTATTATCCTGTCTGCGTTCATCACCGAAGATATACGCTGGGCAATGATGAAGATGGTGGTATCGGGTATCTCCTCGTTCATCGCCTTTCTGATCTTCGCATCGGTAGCCGTATCCACAGCAGAGGTCGAGTCATCGAATATGATAATTTGGGGCTTCTTTAGCAGAGCTCTCGCTATGCAAAGCCTCTGCTTCTGTCCGCCGGATACATTGGTGCCTCCCTGCTCTATCCTTGTCTCATACCCGTCGGGCATCCTCTCTATGAACTCATCTGCCTGAGCCATACGGCAGGCTTTGCGGCACTCCTCCAAGGTGGCATCTTCCTTCCCCCAGCGCAGGTTTGAGAGTATGGTGCCCGAAAACAGGTTGTTCTGCTGCAGCACCATGGATACCTGATCCCTAAGGCTCGCCAGATCATACTTCCTCACATCCACTCCGCCAACCTTTACCGATCCTTCGGATACATCATAGAGTCTTGGGATAAGGTTCATCAGTGAAGACTTCGCTGAGCCTGTACCGCCTATGATGCCTATCATCTCTCCTGCCTTCACATGGAGATCGATATCCTTCAGCACATATTCCTCCGCTGTCTTATTGTATCCGAAATTGACATGCTCCATATCGACAGAGCCGGATGGCACTTCAGTCACCGCATCCTCCGGAGACTTCAGAGCGCTCTCCTCCCGGATTATCTCCGTGACACGCTGAGCGGATGCCATAGACATGCTTATCATCACGAATATCACGGACAGTATCATCAGTGACATCAGGATATTCATACAGTAAGCCAGAAGGCTCATCAGCTCTCCCGTAGTCAGCTCATCCTGTACGATCGCATTCGCTCCGAACCAGCTGATCAGTAATATACAGGTATATATGGTGGCCTGCATCACTGGCATATTGCTTATTATGAGGCTCTCCGCCCTTATGAACATGTGATAGAGTGCATCTACCGCCTTGCCGAATTTCTTCTTTTCATACTCCTCTCTGACGTAGGCCTTTACCACTCTGATGGCAGATACATTCTCCTGTACGGAAGCATTGAGATCATCGTATTTTTCAAAGACTTCCCTGAACCTGCCGGTGACTTTCCTCATGATGAAAGACAGGAAGAGTGCAAGGAACAGCACCGCGATGAGATAGACCGAAGAAAGCTTCGGGCTTATTATCACTGCCATGGTCATGGCAATGATGAGAGACATGGGTGCTCTCATTGCCATACGCAGCATCATCTGATATGAATTCTGGATGTTGGTGATATCTGTGGTGAGTCTTGTGACAAGTCCGGATGTGGAATATTTATCTATGTTGGAGAAAGAGAAGGTCTGGATATTCCTGTACATACAGGATCTCAGGTTCATCGCGAGCCCCGCGGCAGCCCTGGCTGCGAACACACCGCCTCCGACACCGGCCGCCAGTCCGATGATCGCGAGGATCAGCATCCTGCCTCCCGTGCCGAGTATGACATCCATATTCCCCGCGAGCACTCCGTCGTCGATGATATCGGCCATCAGGAGAGGTATCATCATCTCCATGAGGACCTCCAATATCATACATGCGGGTGTGGCTATGGAAGCCGGTGTGAACTGTTTCACCTGTGAGCCAATGGTCCTCAGGCACTCTCCCAACGGTATGCTCTCGTATGTCTTTTTCTGCTTTATCTCCTCATCCATGGCTGTAGCGGACAGGGATCTGTCAGTGTATCCTCCTCGCTCCGTCCGAAGCATCCGCTATATAGAAATCTGCATCAAGGCCCGTACGCTCCTTATAGACCGCCCCCAGTGAGCGTACGAAATTATCCACGTATTCGTTCTTGACTATGGAGACCGTGCATCCTCCGAAGCCGCCTCCGGTCATCCTTGAGCCTATGACCCCGGGAAGCTTCCAGGCCTCCTCCGCAAGTATATCCAGCTCGTCACAGGATACGGCATAATCATCCCGAAGCGAGATATGCGAGTCGTTCATCAGCCTTCCGAAGGCCTCCAGATTGCCGGATCGCAGCTCTTCCACTGCTTTTATCGTCCTCTGGTTCTCATATACAGCATGCTTTGCCCTCTTACGGTTCACTTCGTTCTCAATGTACTCTGCCAGCCTGTCGAACTCCTCATTATCCAGCTCTCCCAAAGCTGTGATGTCGACCACCCTCTTCAGATCAGCCAGAGCCTTTTCACTTTCGGCTCTTCTCGTGTTGTAGGAATTGTATGAGTTCTCAGTCAGATTATGCTTCACTCTGGAGTTCGTGATCACGATCTTCTCATTCTTCAGGTTGAGCGGGACATACTCGTAGCAAAGATCCGCAGTGTCCAGGAAGATGGCATGATCCTTCTTCCCGAGGGCGGAAGCAAACTGATCCATGATGCCGGAATTGCTGCCGTTGTATTCGTTCTCCGATATCTGTCCGAACTTCGCACAGTCCACCGGACTCACCGGGAGATCGAAGAGATCCTTTACTATCACTGCCGCAAGCTCCTCTATGGAGGCAGAAGCAGACAGCCCTGCTCCTGCGGGCAGATCCGCTACCATCACCATATCGTATCCAAAAGGTATCTCCACTCCGGCCTTCATCATGGCCCAGAGCACTCCGTGCTGATAGTCGTACCACAGGCCGTTATCATTGGGAGCCAGATCATCCAGTGAGCGCTCCTGTACACCGTTGTCAGGGTAGGTCATGTTGTACCATCTTAAGATCCTGTCGTCTCTTCTTCGTGCCACACCGTAGTTGCCCATGGAAAGTGCGCACGGAAAGACATGGCCTCCGTTATAGTCAGTATGCTCGCCTATCAGATTCACCCTGCCCGGAGCGAAGTAAGACCTGATATCTCCCTCCGGTCCGAACTTCTCTCTGAAGCACTCCAGCGCTTTCTCTATCATTCCTGTCCCCTTTCAGCTTCCGTCCTGTCATAATCATCCAGAAAATGATGTACTTTTCCGTCTTTTTTATACGCTATGATCGTCGAGAGGTTCACGTTCTCGACACTCTTGAATATATTGGCCTCAGTATAACCGTTCACTTCATGAAGCCTGCGTATGAGCTCCTTTATCTCCGCCCTTTTGCTGTCCACATGAGGATCTTGGGCCTCCATGGCCTCCGTGAGCCGGCAGGCGCAGCCTATGAACTGCAGGTCGTTGTGGGCGGCCCATTTTTTGATGCTCTCCTCCCTTATCAGATAGAGTGGCCTGATGAGCTCCATCCCGGGAAAGTTGACCGAGTGAAGCTTCGGCATCATGGTCTGTATCTGGCCTCCGTACAGCATACCCATCAGTATGGTCTCTATCACGTCATCATAGTGATGACCCAGGGCTATCTTATTGCATCCGTTTTCTTTTGCCTTAGAATAAAGAGCCCCGCGTCTCATTCTGGCGCAGGG
>DNLO01000141.1:0-7867 GCA_003488445.1 Lachnospiraceae bacterium
GAGCTCAGAGAATCAGAGAAGAACTCCTCCTCCGAATGCGGTATCACATACTCCGGATGAGTGAACTCCACATAGTAGCATGTCACAAACAGGCAGATCTCCGAGATGAGCAGTACCACCCTCATCTTTCCGTTGATGATCATTCCTACATAGAGGATGGCGAAGATAAACCATATCGGAGTGCCTCCGTGTATGCCTCCGCTGGTGAAGAATACTATGGGGAAAAGGATATATACCAGGATAACGGCCACAAAATTCGCTACCTCTCTGACCTTTTTCATTTTCGCACCAAAATAGCTCACTGCACTCATGAAAAAGAAAGCAACTATCAGAGATATGGTGCTGGCGGCGTTCTCTCCGGTGGCTGCTCCCACGACCGTTGCCATCACCATGCCGAAAAGAGCAATAATAGTAAGCAGGATAAAAAGCCTGTCCTGGATATTTACACTGCTGTCATACAGATAATCCTTTATCCTGCGTATCATGTCATGTGGCCTCCGCCGCCAGAATGGCATCTACATCATATATCCTCTGCAGCGCCTCCGCTGTCTTCTGATACTCGGGCAGGAACTTGGGGAACATGTCCTTCACATATACTATATCCATCTCCTGAGCCGCCTCCTCGATGTTCCTGGCTGTCTTCGCGAGCTCATCGGCACCGATCATCCTGGACGAGCTCTTGATGGAGTGGATCCGTACCAGGAAGTTCTCCCAGTCCTCCGTATCGTAGTATTTCTGCAGCTCCCGCACCTTCGTCTCGGAGTCGTTCGCATACTCCGCCAGCACGGAAACGTAGAGCTTCCTGTCATTCATACAGAACTCCAGACCCTTGCCCGGCACGATCCCCGCCCTGGAAAGAAGAGTGAAATCATCCTCTTTATCATCCGGCCTTTCGAGCACGACGACCTTCTTCGGCTTTGCTTCTCCGTAGGTTATCATTGACTCCGGAAGTATGGTACGCAGCACTCTCTCCAGCTCCATGATATCCACAGGCTTGCTCACGAATCCATCGAAGCCCTCTGCCATGAACATCTCCCTTGCAGAGCTTACGGCATTGGCCGTCAGTGCCACCATCAGCAGCTTCCTTCCCGACAGTCTGCTCTTTATCTGTCTGGCAGCCTCCACACCGTCCATCTCCGGCATCATATGATCCATAAAGACTATGTCAAAGCTCGTCTTCTCGCACAGCTCTACGGCCTCTCTGCCGGATCCCGCCGTGGTCACCTCCATGCCGTAGCTGTCCAGGATGCTCTTTGCCACCATCAGGTTCATGGGCTCGTCATCCACCACAAGAGCACGTATACCCTCACACCTCATCTTTTCTCTGTGCCCGGTATCGCTCTCAGTGTCATTGAGAGCACTCACCAGCGGGAAGCCATAGAAAGGCTTTCTGATAAGACTTGCCCTCGAGCCCGCCATCGGCCTGAAGCTGTCCTCGCACACTATGACCACCTTCATGCTGTCGGAGAGAGAATCGATATACTCAGGATCCTCCATATACTCATTCTCTCCTATGAAGAGATGGGACAGCTCCACGTTCCCGTTCAGCACCTTCAGATTCTCTATACTGTCCACCCTTCTGAGGGTCATCCTCACACCCTTTACGATATTGCGTATCATCTTGTCATAGAACTCTCTGACATTAGGATCCTGATATCGCTCAAATCTCAGGAATGCGCCTACGTTGAATTCATCCTTGCTCCTCACCGACATGCAAGGCTCCTCATTCACGACGGTCTGTGGTATGCATATGTGAACGGTGGTCCCTGCGTCCGGCTTGCTGTCCACTGTCAGGAATCCGCTAAGCGCCTCGGCGAATCCAAGAGCAATAGGCATGCCAAGCCCCAGTCCGCCGCTCATCCTCGTCCTGCCGGAGTCACTTTGGTAGAAGCGCTCGAAGACTCTCTCCAGCTCCTCAGGAGTCATACCCACGCCGGTATCCGTCACATCCACACACAGGTTGATGCCGTACTCCTGGACGGTAGATGTGATCCCGACATATACCCCGCCCTCTTTTGTGTATTTCAGACCGTTCAGTATGACATGCCACAGTATCCTTTTGAGCTTCAGTGTATCTGTCCTGAGCACTGCCGGAAGAGTCGGGTCTATATCTATCACCAGCTCCAGATCCGGGGATTTGTAGGGCTTCAGTTCAATGAGCAGATCGTTCATCAGGGATGCGAGTCTGTAATCCTCCATGATGACCGATATGGAATCTCTTTCCGTCTCGGAGTAATCCAGTATATCGCTGATCTGCTCGGCTATGCGTCTGCCGGCCTCGGATACCGAGCGCAGATCCTCTGCGATCTCTTCATCCTTTTCCTTATCGATGCATACCCCTGTCAGCCCTATCACCGCATTTATGGGTGTCCTTATCTCATGAGATACATTTGCAAGAAAGTCATCGGCGCTCTTGTTGTCCAGCTCGAGCCTCGCGATCCGTTCCCGGTAGATCTCGGATGACTTCTCCGAAGACTTCAGCATCCCTGATGCTATCGCGCCCTCCGCCACTATCAGAGTGACATGCCATATCACCCTCCCTGCCTCGGAAGGATCCGATATGCGCATCACCATCCCCAGCGAACCTGTCACGATGCAGGCCCATATCAGTCTTTTTTCTTTTGTCATTGAGATCACTATCACAAGAAGCATCACCACCGGTGTGCCGTTGTACAGAATGTCAGTGTTGGTGTTGTAATAAAACAGATAGACTATGAGAACGATACTGTATGCGTACAGACGTATCCTGCTCTGGGGCATGGCGGTGATATGCATCACAAGACAGGAGACAGCTAAGGCAATTATGATGGGTATCACCCACCTCTCCCATCCGCCTCTCAGGTTGAGGACCACGAGCACAACAGAAAAGACCGCAATCGCAGTCACTAGCGACACATGTGCCACTGTTCTTGTTTCATCTCTTTTGATCTCGTTCATCTGATGCTCCGGCAGGCTGCCTCTTTTACGCATATACAGTAAAAATTATAGCATAATAAAAGCACCGGTGCATCCCGCACCGGTGCCCGTTGAGCTAACGTTCAGTCCTTATCCTTCTTTTTCTCTTCAGTTTTGTCCTCCGGCTTATCCTCTTCTTTTTCCTGTTTCCTGAGCGACTCTTCAGCCTGCTTCAGCTCCTCGGGTGTACCGAATGAGAGGAAAGTATCGGTATCGAATACGCGTACCCTGAGTCCGGCCTGTATCATCTGGTTGTAGATGCCGCTCATATAGTACTCGTCATACGGACAGTTCTCCATGTACTTCTCAGCCGCCCTGATAAACATGGCAGCGTTGATAAATCCGTATGCACCCGTGATGGCCCTGTCGCTGATGACCTCCTTCTCTGCGGTCTTCTCAGCCACCTCTACGGTATTACCGCCGGCATCGATCCACTCACCCGTCTCCACATAGCTGTAGCAGTCCTTGTCGGATCTGAATGTGAGCAGCGTGCCTGCCGCGTCATAGTCATCTGTCCTGTAATATTCATACATATCCTCTGATGTGAACATCAGATCGCAGTCAGTGAAAATGACAGGATACTCGTTGTGTATGGCCTTTGCTCCCTCTACGGCCGTCATCACTGCACCGGGCAGCACCTCAGGCAGCTGCACTATCTTTGCATCCGGATAGTAGCTGCGTATCTTCTTGTCTATCTCGTACTTCTCCACATGCTCTTTGAGCACTACGAAGATGATCCTCTCGTACTTTACATGCCCCACCAGCGAGTCTGCAGCCCTCTTGAAGAAAGGCTCTCCTGCTATATCTATGAGAGGCTTCGGGCAGCCGTATTCCTTGCCCATGAACCTCGTGCCTGCACCCGCCATAGGGAACACAAGATTGACCCTTGCATCCGCTCTCTGCTTTTCCCTGAGCATTATCTCCTGCTCCACGACCTTCTGCTCCAGCTTGTGCTTCCTTCTCTCGCGTCTCTCGGCACTGCGTACTCTCACTCTGTCGAGTATCAGATAGAAGGTGGGCAGCAGCACCAGCGTCAGTATTGTGGAAGCAGTAAGTCCTCCCACTATGACGGCAGCCATGCCCTGCATGGTCTTTGCGTCCTTCGCCCATCCCAGCGCCACAGGCACCATGGCTATGACAGTCGTCAGCGTAGTCATGAGGATGGGGCGCAGACGTCCGCTTCCCGCATCGACCAGAGCCTCTGTCGTCTCCATGCCGGCAGCCTGATTCTGCATCGCCATATCTATCAGTATGATACCGTTGTTGACCACTATACCTGCCAGCATCAGTACACCCATCGACGAGACCATATCCACCTTGATGCCCATGATGAGCATGAAGAGTATGGAGCCTATGCCTGCGAAAGGCACGCACATCATGACGAGCAGTGATACTATCACCGACTCGAACTGCACTGCCATGACGAAGAAGACCAGGAAGATACCTATCAGGATGGCTACACCTATCGAGGTGAGCTCCTCTCTCTCCATCCTCTCTTCCATGTTCTCCTGATAAGTCAGGTTCTCATCCGCCTCAATGAACTCATCGACTTTCTTATCAAGTATCTCCGTCACTTCATCCTTGACGTCCGAAGTCATCGTGACCTTGATCTTATCCACGAATCTTCCGTCCTGACGGCTCACCGACATGGGTGCCGACTCGAAGGTGATAGTCGCCATCTCCGTCAGCGGCACGCTCACACCCTTGGAGTTCACGAAGCTCATGTTCTCCACATCGCCCACTGTATCGTAGTATCCTTCGGGATACTTCACCCTGACCTCATATTTCTTGTTGTCTATAGTGACATCGGTCGCCTTGGCTCCGGACATATTGTTGTAGACGAGTCCGGCGAGCTCCTTTGAAGAGAAGCCCTTGGCAGATGCGAGCACCGGATCTATCTGTACATTCGCCCTGGCACCGGAGTCCTTGAAGGAGGAAGTCGCATACAGTACTCCGTCGGTCTCCTCCATCATCTTGGTGATCTTCGAAGAAGCCTCCTTCAGATAATCTATATCATTGGCCGTGATATCGTATTCCTTCTCCGAGCCGCTGGAAGACATACCCGAAGTGGAGTCGGTAGTCACCTTTACCTCACATATCGGTGAGATATCCTTCAGTGCTAAATTCCATTCGTCGACTATCTCCTGTGTCGGGGTATCGAGCTCTCTTATCTTGTGAGCGACCACCGTTGCTCTCGCTCCCGATCTCTGCACGTCCGAATTGTAGTTCTTGACCACACCGCTCTGAGCGACGAAAGCCTCTATCTGCTTCACCGTATCATCCATGGCATCTATATCCAGATTGGGTCTGAAGGCTATCGATATATCGATGATACCCTCATCCTGCTCCGGATAGAGAGCAGTCTTAAGGAAGGTGGAAAGGAACACGGTGACCACAAGCAGTATGACAGATGCAAGGAGAACGCTCTTCTTCCACTTGAGAGCAACCCTCAATACTCTCCTGTACTTTTTCGATATCTTCTTCAGTATGCGGTTGGTGATGATGTCCCTGTGCTCCACAGGCTTGTAGGTCGCGAAGCATATGGGTATCAGGAAGATTGCCGAGATCAGCGAAGCCATCAGTGAGAAGATGATGGTGGCAGCCAGAGGCTTGAACATCTGTGCCATCAGTCCCTTCATCATGGCAAGCGGCAGATAGACGACCAGAGTCGTGATGGTGGAGCCAATGACGGCATTCACCACTACGCACGTCCCCTCATACGCCGCATCCCGAAACGACAGTCCTGATTGGTGCTTCCTGAAGCACATCTCTATGACGACCACGGCATTGTCCGTCATCATACCTATCGCAATGATGAGAGCCGCCATGGTGACGACATTCAGAGAGAATCCGGCAGCCTGCATCAGTATGATGGCCGCCATTATGGATATGGGCATCGTGCTTCCCACTATGAGCGATCCCTTTATATCGCCGAAGAAGATGAAGATGATGAACATGGCAAGGAGAACGGCCTCCACCATGGTCTTTGCCACACCCTTCAGTGTTGCTATGATCTCGTCCGCTGCATCCTCTTCTATCTCTATGTTCAGATCCGGATACTTTTCCTTCAGTCTCTCGAGCTCCGGCTTCACCTGTCTTGAAAGCGTCACCGGTGACGAAGCCTGCTTTCTCTTAAGCCCTACGCTCACGTTCTCCATTCCCATGTATCTCGAGGTAGAGGTCTTGTCAGAGACAGCGTAGGTCACCTTGGCCACATCGCTCAGATATATGGTCTGTCCCTTGGATGTGGTGATGGGCACCTTCTCGAGCTTGGGTATGGTATCGTATTTCACCTCTGCAGAGAGGTTCATCGCCTGGTCACCGTAGGACGCCGTACCTGCAGGCATTGAGAAGTTCGCTGCCCCTATGGCATTTGCTATCCCTGTGAGGCTCAGTCCGTACTGGTCCAGATACTCGGGTATGACCTGTATCCTTATGTACTTCTCATCTCCTCCGCTTACGCTTACACGGGCCAGAGCACTGATCTTCTTCAGCTCCGGCTCGATATTGTTGTTCACTTCACCCAGGACATCTACCGTATCGGACTTGCCTGTCACGGAAAGCGTGATGTCGTCCATGGCCTCGATATCCATCTCATATATGGTGTAATTTCTCGCATCCTGGGGCAGTTCCGATTTGACTGCGTCTATCGCCTGTCTCAGGTCGTTATATGCCTTGTCCATGTTCTGACCGAAGTCATACTCAATAAGTACCTGCGACATTCCTTCGCTGGACTCGCACTGTATGGTCTTTACACCGCTTAAGGATTGTCCTGCGTTGCTTATCTTGTCCGATACCAGCTCATCCACTTCCTCCGGACCTGCTCCGGGATAAGGAGTGATGACCACCATCATCGGCATAGCCATATCCGGCGTCAGCTTCAGAGTGATCTTCGACATAGCCGTGATAAAGAACACCACCAGAGCGATGATGCACATCAGGACTGTGACCGGTCTGTTAAGTATTCCCTTTATCAGTCCTCTCATTCGATATCTCCTGCTCCTGCTGTCTGCTCAGCCTCCTCTGCAGGTGTAGATGCAGCAGTTTCCTTTATCTTAAGCTCGGTACCGTCTCTCATGCTTCCGTTCCAGGTGATTATCACCTTATCATCAGCCGAGATGCCGTCCGTGATCTCTACCGTCTCGTCATCCGAGATGCCCGTGGTCACGTCCACTCTTTTTGCCTTGCCATTCTCCGCTATATAGAGGAAAGCCTGATCCCCGTCGTAATATACGGAGTCTATGGGTACTGCCAGAGCATTGTCGGTTCTTCTTGTTATTGTCCTGATGGACACGCTGGAGCCTGCTATGAGCTCCGAGGAGCCCTGTCCCGTCACGGTCGCCTCCACCTTAAAGAGTCCCGTATCCGGATCTATGGTATCGTATACGCTCAGGATCTTTGCATCGTAGTCCTTTCCTTCCTTCGTGACCACTGCATCCGTCCCGGGCAGTATGTTCCTGGCCGTCTGCTCTGCCACGTAGAAGACCACCTTGCAGGGTGCATCGCTCTGTATGGTATAAGCAGGGCTCTGGTTCGAAGCCATGTTGTGAAGAGTGACATTGATAGCCGTGATGGTGCCGCTCACAGGGGCTACGACATTGGCATGCTCCAGGTTCAGCTTGGCCGACTCCAGCCCTGCCTGTGCGGTCTGCACTCCCGCTTTTGAGGTGGCAACAGAAGCATCGGCCCCCACATCGGAAGCATTTGCACCAACTGCCTGGGCATAAGCTCCGAACATAGTGGTGGTCCTGTCGTAGAGATAATAGTTGTCTCTCTTCTGGGCTGCGAGACCGTAGTCCTCTTCGCTCAGATAATAATCCAACTCTCTATTCTGAGCTGTCCTCTTAGCCTGATCCAGCTGGACCTCGGCGTTTTCAACTCTATCTTTTGCTGTTTCATAGTTTGCTTTCTG
>DNLO01000141.1:7981-8676 GCA_003488445.1 Lachnospiraceae bacterium
GCCTCTGCTGCATCCAGAGCTTTCTTGACGTCATCCTTTGCTTTCTTGTAGTCATCCAATGATGTCTCGGCCAGATCGACACTGTCCCCTGCATTCTTGCGGGTATTGTTGGCTGCCACCTTGCTCACATAGGCAGAGTCCACGGATCTGTCCATCTGCTTGTCGGAATAGGGCATCTCTCCTACAGTCGCCGTGGCCTGCGCCCTGTCCACGTTGGCCTTTGCCTTTGTGGCCTCCGCTGTGGCCGTGGACGACTTTAGTCCCGCCTGCGCTGTACTCACTTGTGCCTGTGCCTGCTTCAGTGCTATCTGCAGTGCCTCGTCATCTATCCTGAAGAGCAGATCTCCTTCGTTCACATGATCTCCGACCTCGAAGTTCTTCTCCACTACCTCTCCGCCCAGGAGTGGTATCACCTTTACTTCACTCTCCGCCGTGACGGTAGCCGAGAAGTTGGAACTCATCGATATGCTTTTCCTCTCAGGCGTCTGTACCGCGACTTCAACGCTGTTATCCTCTGCCTCAGTGGCGGCCTCATCACCCGATACACTCTTTCCCGGTATCGGAGACTCACATCCGTACAGGACCGAGGCTGCGAGCATCCCCGCCAGTCCGACAGCCATCATCCTTTTTATCTTCATATTTTCCAAAGCTCTGCTCCTTTAAGTATGCTTGCTCTACACGTTGACATAATCAGT
>DNLO01000140.1:0-5477 GCA_003488445.1 Lachnospiraceae bacterium
CCCGTACTTCCGGCAGAGACGAAAGCATCACACTTTCCCTCTTTCACCAGATTCAGGGCCTTTACCAGAGATGAATCCCTCTTCTTTCGTATGGCCATGACAGGAGCCTCGTCCATTCCTATGACCTCCGTGGAGTCCACAGTCTCTATCCTGCCATCGGGGAAAGTATATTTGGACAGCTCACGTGCCACAGCATCGTGATCTCCTACGAGATATACCTTTACGTTGTCATTGTCCCGTACCGCATCCACGGCACCTTTTACTATTTCCACCGGGGCATTGTCGCCACCCATTGCGTCCAATGCCACATTCACATATCCAGCCATATGTCACTCCCACTTAAGCCTACCAAACTATGATACAAGAGCCATACATATACGTCAATTATGACATGCCTGAATGGAATATATGTTTTCCAGCGCAGGCATCATTCCTGATCTGATGAAAGCTCGCCCGGCATGTAGACGTGCCGCGTCGATCCGAAGTTGGCCCTGTAGACCCGCTTCCAGATCTTCCACATATAGGGCAGGGTGATATACTCCCTGTCTATCTTCTTCGTGTCTGCCAGTGCAGACACCTCCGTATACAGTTCCTTTGTGAGCTCGGAATCAAATCTGATCTTTTTCATGGTTTTTTCCGCCTTGTAGAAAGAAACTCCGGTGTGTACCGGAGTCTCTGAGATCTCATTTAGTCTTCAGCGAGAACCTTTTTCTTGTTGTATGTCCCGCAGTTCTTGCAGACCCTGTGGGGAAGCATCAGCTCTCCGCAGTTAGGACATTTCACAAGGTTCATCGTATCCATTTTCCAATTGGCACGTCTCTGATCTCTGTGTCCCTTGGATGATTTATTTTTAGGGCAAATCGACATTTCTTCACCTCCTTATATACTTGGTCACACTCGAAACATTATAAAGACAGTATTATCCTTTGTCAATAATGTTTTTTACTTTATACTCACGCCCTCATTTATGAAGTACGTGGATATGGTATCGCGAAGCTCTTTCTTCTGCACGGTCTTCAGGAGGTATCCCGCAGGCTTCAGAGACAGTACCCTCATTATGCTCTCCTTGTCGCCCCGTCCCGTGAGGAACATCACCGGTATATCCGCCGTCTCCGCATCCGACCTGATCATCTCCAGCACCTGGGGACCTGACGTGATGGGCATCTCATAGTCCAGCAGTATCAGATCCGCATGATTCTTTGCGAGCCATGTGATGGCCTGCATGCCGGAATTTGCCAGAGATACCCTGTAGGTGTCCTTCAGCCAGTCCATTATCATGCTCATATAGGCTACGTCATCATCGACTATCAGGATGTTCTTCCGCCTCGCCTGCTGGTTGCCCTCATCCATGTACTTCTCAACGCAGTTCAGCAGCCCCTCTACATCCAGAGGTCTTTCGAAGAACTCCAGGATAACCCCTGCAGGTATATATTTCTGCAGCGTCTGAAACTCATCCCTGGTGCCGATGACTATCACCTGCCTGTCATCCTTCGTGCAGCTGTCACTTATAACGGAAAAAGCTTTTGCAGTCGATGCGATATCCTCATCCGTGAATATGAGGATCAGATCCGTGTGCTCGACATTCTCCTTCAGATCCTTGATCCTGGGAGCAGAATAGACAGAATCCACCAGCGCACTCTTCAGCTTGGTCTCGATACCTTTTATGACGAAGCCCTCTGCAGCCGCCACTATCATGATCTTTCTGTTCATATGTCGCTCCTCCTATCACACTTCCTTCAGGATCTCTTTTATGCCGTCCCAGTCAAGCCGTGACAGACACTCTCCCAGTCTGACGAATCTCTCACTGTCATCCTCCGGCAGCCGGTATTCCTTTACGGAGTCCGTAACCATCTTTGCAAGCTCATAATCCATGGCCTCTGCAAACTCCGAAAGCCCCGCATATGCATCCTTCAGCATGTCGGCCGGGATATCCGGACGGTCATCCGCCACACCGAGCTCGGGGGTCAGTGCGTCTATTATGGTCCTGTATTCATTCATCAGCGCCTCATGGTGTGCCGTGATATACCCGGTATCCCTTTCCTTTCCTGCCATCTCCATGGCTTCGGCATCATTCCCGAGCTGTATGGCTCCCACCAGACGCGAGCTGCTCTTCAGAGCATGCACTTTTATAGTATAATTCTCCCAGTCTTCGGAATCAAAGAATTTCTGTATCTCACCCGATTTCACCTCGTATGAATCATAGTATATCTTCAATACAGACAGGAAAGCCTCCTCCGAGCCGCTGTTCTTTACGGCGGCCTCAGGATCTATGCCCGGGATCTCCTCATACCATTTCGTCTCACTTATACTCTCATCCGCCGCCTCCCCGGGCGTCTCATCAGACGTCAGGCTCTCGGTATCGTCCGTGTTTTCGGTCTCTTCTTCATCGTATTCATCAAACTTTTCCTGCTCTTTAAGCTTTGCGAAGAGCGATTCGAAATTATAGTTCCTGTTACCCTTTACGAGATACAGCAGTCCGAACGTCCCCTCGCCGCAGTTGGAGGATATTCCTGCCGATGCCTTCTGGAAGATGATATTGTCGAAATCGACCCTCTCTCTCACCTTTTTCTCCACCCACATCAGCTCCTCCTCTGACATTCCCGCGTACGTGATGAAGATAAAGGATGTATCCGGAAACACAGTGGCCGGGAGCGCATGATCCATATACTTCCCGTAGCAGTTCCTGTCACTTCCGAAAAGCAGTCCTCCTACTCCCAGCTTATCCTTCTTCATCCTGAGGAACGGTCTGAGCCAGAGTGCGTTGAGCAGGCTGTTCATCATCGGGCTGATCCTGTCGCGCCTTGCCATGATATCCGTGCTTTTGATCACGAAGCTGCATCTGATGTACTGCTTGGCCTCCTCCAGCTCGGATACGATCTTCTCCACGGGCAGACCCTGCTGGGCAAGCCTTGCCGCGATCATCACCAGAATACCTGTAGCACTGGACAGCATCTCGGAGTTGACTATGGTCACGTTCTCGAATGACTCTGCCGCCCTGACCGCACGTCCGTATTCTCTGCTGCTCCCCGTAGTCAGAGTGATATAGATGAGATGGTGTGCTTTCATCAGCTCCCCTGCAAAGAAAGCTGTCAGAGCCTCTTCAGTTGGCGGCTCTGAATCCGCCATTTTTGTCTTGTCCGCCATATACCTCACCAGCTCCTCCGAGTCGATGTCTATATTGTCATAGAAGACACCCTCGTTTGTGATGACCGTATACGGGATTATGCTGATCTGAAGCTCCTTTACGATATTTTGGGGCAGATCGCTCATGGTACTGGTCGCTATGATCACAGGCTTCTTTTTCGTATAGCCGCTGGCTGTATTCAGCCTGGAGCCCGTCATCTCACTGCCGGCAATGCTTATCACCTTTTCGGCAGGAAGATGGACCATCAGCATATCCTCCAGCTGGCGTCCGGATACCGGTTTGACCAGATATCCGTCGAAACCTGTATTGTTGTACAGCTCTATATTCTCTCCTCCGGCATTTGCGGTCAGCACCACCACAGGTGTGTTCTGGTTCAGCCCGCCCTTCTGTGACCGGATATTCTCG
The DNA here is from genome assembly GCA_003488445.1 of Lachnospiraceae bacterium. Taxonomy (GTDB): domain Bacteria; phylum Bacillota; class Clostridia; order Lachnospirales; family Lachnospiraceae; genus NK4A144. The sequence continues at coordinate 3,551 of DNLO01000140.1, forward strand.
AAGCAGTCTATGCCGTCCATCTCGGGCATAAGATGATCCATAAAGATGACGTCATACCGGAACTGCAGAGTCTTCTTCAGTGCCTCGGCACCTGACATGGCAAGATCCACCACCATCCCCGTACCGTCCAGCAGCTTCTCCTCCACCTGCAGGTTCATCTCATTGTCATCGACTATCAGTATCCTCGCATCCGGTGCATGGAAGCTGTGCTGGAACTTCTCCTGCCCTGACATGCTGCCGATCCCTGATATGCTGATATCTCCGATGCGGTTGTCGGAGGAGATACCCTGCTTCAGGGTCACCGAAAAGATTGAACCCTGTCCGTAGACGCTGTTTACGGTTATCTCTCCCTCCATCAGCTCCACGAGCTGCTTCACTATGGAAAGCCCCAGGCCCGTTCCTTCGATATAGCGGTTCTTCTCCTCATCCACCCTCTGGAAAGTATCGAAAAGATGAGGCAGGGCATCCGGTTTAATCCCCATCCCGGTATCGGATACATTTATCTTCAGCAGTGCATCTCTTCCATCACCCGTCTCGCACTCCATGTGAAGACTTACGGAGCCCTCTTTGGTGTATTTCACGGCGTTGTTCAGCAGGTTGATGAGTATCTGCTTTATCCTTACCTCATCACCGAAGAGCACCTCCGGGACCCCGGGGTCGATATCCACCTCAAACTTCAGCCCCTTTTCCTCTGCCTTGAGCCAGATCATATTCACGATCTCAGACAGCAGGGACGACACGTTATAGTCCACCGGCACTATATCCATCTTGCCTGCCTCGATCTTCGATACGTCGAGGATGTCGTTGATCAGGGCAAGCAGCAGCCTGCCCGCCCCCTGTATGTTGCGGGCATCCTTTTTTATCTCCTCCGAGGCATCCTCCTGACGGAGTATGATCTCGTTCAGTCCCAGGACGGTGTTTATCGGTGTACGTATCTCATGGCTCATGCTGGAGAAGAACCGGTTCTGTGATCTGTTGAGCTCCTCCAGCTCCTTTGTCTTCTCCTCTGCGAGTCTGGTCTCCTTCTGTAGTATCCTGGTCCAGAAGCTGATCAGTATGGTCAGCACAACGAGTCCTATGATATATTGGACAAATGAATTGGTATAGTTGCTCTTGCGGTAATAGGCTGTCAGATACTCCGGATGATGATATGCTATGACACCACAGGTCACCAGCAGAGAGGTGTCTATCAGGCAGATGACTATACGGAACACACCGTCCAGGACCATGATCAGATAATAGCTCCCCAAAAGCATCATCACCATAGTGCCGTTGTCGACACCACCCTTTGTGAAGAATGCAGCCGGGCGCAGGATAAGCACCAGTACGAGCGCTATTGCGATCTTTGCCACCTTTATCTTATCCGTCCTGACCAGGATGATAAGTATGACGACACCGACTGCCACCCCCATAAGAGAGGCCAGAGCTGAAGTCAGCGGGTCTCCCAGGATCACGGCTGCTACGGCATTGAGCAGCAGTGCCATGAGTTCCAGTGAAGTGAACAGCACGAAAGTCCTGTCCTTGATATAGATCGAAGAATCAAACAGATAACTGTTAACCCTTTCGTTCAGCCTCCGGAGTATTCTCATATCTTTGCCATCCTTTCATATCGGACCATCTCATCCGGAAGCACATTCTTCATCACACGTTCGAACTCTCCCGTATCTATCGGCTTGGCGACAAATCCGTCAAATCCCTCCTTAATGAACATCTCTCTGGCTCCGCTCAGGGCATTCGCCGTGAGTGCGATAATGATCGGCTTGCGGTAGCTCGTATCCGCCACCTGTCTGATACGCTTCATGGCCTCCACTCCGTCCATCTCCGGCATCATATGGTCCATGAATATCACATCATAATCATTATCCTCATATTTCTTTATGGCCTCCTTGCCGCTCTCAGCGGTATCGGTCACCATACGGTAGTCTCT
>DNLO01000140.1:5536-7307 GCA_003488445.1 Lachnospiraceae bacterium
AAGAGTCCCGCTGCCACCACAAGGTTCATCTGCTCATCATCCACCACCAGTGCCCTTACTCCGTCGAAGAACGGCTTCGCATTATCCTCATCCCCGTATATCGCTGTTTCCTTATCACCGTTCATCGCACGCACGATAGGGAAAGCATACATAGGCTTGGGCAGGAGCACGACTCCGCCCACAGCCCCCGGTCTGAAGTCCGGATCTGCTGCCACCATGATCCTGTATCCCTGCGAAGCCTTGGAGTCGAGCATGGACTTCTCTGCTTCGTATTCCTCCTGTCCGGTGAGTATATAGGTCACCTTCAGATCTGACAGCAGATGCTCCAGCTCCCTCTTTTCCACTGCGGAGTACAGCTTCATGCCGAGTCCTCCGGCCAGATTGATAGCCATGTTCCTGCTGAAATCCCTCAGCTCCGGCACCTTGTATTTCTCCGGCCTGATGTAGAAGATGATGTTCTCTCCGGCCTCCTTGTCCACCTGCAGGCATGGAGTAGGGTCCACCACCTGCTGAGGGATGGAGAGGCGCACGCTCGTCCCCTTCCCCTTGGTGCTGTTGATATGGACGAAGCCTCCCATCTTATGGACCACTCCGTATACGATGGGCAGTCCTATACCGATACCTCCGGTACTTCGGTCACGCTTTTTGTTCGCCTGGTACATACCTTTGGATACACGCGACATATCAGCCCTTGTCATACCCATTCCCGTATCGGTCACCTCTATGGTCAGATTGACACCGTATTCCTGCGGTATCGACATCACCCGGATATATATCCCCCCTCGTCTCGTGAACTTGACGGCATTCTCCAAAAGGTGTCTGAAGAGCTTGTGAAGCTTCTTGATGTCTCCCTTCAGCATTGTGGGGGTTTCGGGTGCCAGGTCCACTATCAGCTCCAGCTCCGTGTTTTTATTTATCGCCTTGTAGTTTGATACCACATCGTTGATCAGGGAGATGCACATATAGTTCTCTTCCTCAAGAAAGAGCTCTCCGCGCTTGATCTCGGTGTAGTCCTGGATATCCTCGATCTGATGAGCCAGTCTGATGCCTGCATCCCGTATGGACACCAGTTCTTTGCTGTCATTTTCCTTTTGCATGATGGTGGTCATGCCGCTTATGACGTTCACGGGAGTGCGAAGCTCATGTGAGATATTCGAGAGGAAGTCCTCCATGTCATGATTGTTCTGACTTACAAGGTTTACCCATTCACGGTTCTGTTCTTGTTCCAGATTTCTCCGCTTTACAGCAAGACGGCTGAAGACATACATCGTCAGCACCGTGCAGATATGATAGACTATGCGCATCGTCTCGAATGCGTTCATGTCGATCGCATCATTCCTGTACAGGAAATAGAACTGGATCCCCATCACCAGCGCATATTCGGCCAGGATGAGATTCAGCAGACTGATACGGTAGGCAATTGTGAATGTGATCATGAAGAGTGCTACGGACACCGAAATATCAAACAGACTCGTATCGTGTATACCATGATAAAAAAGCAGGAATGCCGCATAAGCAAAATAAATATTGATCCTGGACTCCGGGTCAAGTTTGCCTGCGATATGAAACCACCACAGTACGATCATCCCCACTAATACGACGACAGGCACCCAGAATTCCCATCTGCCGAAAAAGTTCTGCATTATGCAGGATATTCCTGCCAGCGTGCAGATGGATATCACCAGTCTTTCTTTCCTTAAGTCGTTCACGTTCTTCCCCCGATACTATGCTTTCCCGGATCCAGCCTCTGACTACTTTTTTAGCTTATCAT
>DNLO01000027.1:0-3741 GCA_003488445.1 Lachnospiraceae bacterium
ATCAAATATAGTAACTGATATCTCATAAATTCTTTTTCATTTTTCAAACAATACAAAAGGGCACAGACTGCCACCCATGCCCTTTTATTATCCATCTTTCAAGTAAATTATGTCAACACCTACATATTGTACCCGAACGTTTCAGGTGCAGGAAATATGCCGTTTGAGACCCTTTTCGGAATCCCCTGCGATCTCGCGCATCCGTCTCTTCCTACATCCGGGGCAGGCCGGCTGAGTCTCGATCAGTCATCGTAATCATCGTCGTCGTAGTCGTCATCGTCATAATCGCCGTCGTCATAATCGCCGTCATCATAATCATCGTAGTCACTGTCGTCATCAGCGCTGCCGCCGCTGACAGCAGGATCTCCGCCGATGCTTCCGGCATTCGAAGAGCCGTTCGTACCGCCCGATACATACGCGTTGTTATCCCAATCTTCGTCATCATCGTCACCGAACGAGGCGATCACGGCATCGAAATTCTCAAAGTCGTCCGCATCGGAACCGAATATCGAGATAAAGGTTTCCTCATCCATCGCGCTGGTCTCGTCTATTTCGCCGTTCTCATCTATCAGGTAGTAGACCCCATCGTCATCATTATAATAGAACCCTGCCTTGAGGGCTTCGTTGTAATGAATGACTTCTCCTGATGATGCGACCAGCATATTGTAGGCTCCGGTATCTTCGTTGTAGTTCTCATACGCGCCGGTCTCGGGATCGTAGTAGTACGAAAGGAAGCTGTCCTCACCGTCTTCCGCATATACCCATTTCTCAGTGGCGGAGAAGTTCTTCGAAGGTGTCACCTCAGGCTTCACACCGGGCACCTTCTCCTCCTCTGCCTTGAATGAAGCAGGATCGAACTTGAAGCAGGGCGTGGAGATCGTCTTGCCGTAGGTATCAGTGATCGTACCGTAAAACAATACATCATTGCCGGGCTGATTGACAGGCTTGGTCTCCAGATTTAATCCGTCAGTTGTGATCGTCATGGGCTCGAACAGGCATCTTGCCTGGAGATCCGAAGATCCTGTCTTTGTTGCATCATACAGGAACTGCACCGTATCTCCGACTGTAAACTTCCTGGGTATCGTCCTGCTGGAAATATTGTCATTTATTCCGACATATCCATAGTATTCCCAACTTTTCTTGGTCGCATTCCATGCAATGTCTATCTTCGACTGTTCCCCGTTTACCAGTGCCGTGGTATACATACTGATCAGATGGTCCCCCGTATTATTGGCGATAAGGTCATCATACTGGTATATAGCCACCGGCATATCGTTAATATGGAGCCACTGCCCGTTAAAGTTGTACACAGGGCTGGTCTTGCTGGCCGTAGTACAGAAAGTCTCGGTCCTTCCTAAAGAGATATATCCCTGAGCATCATTCTTGAGCATGACTCTGAGCTCTGCAGAATCAATCATTGCCGGTGTCAGACCTGTCTCGGACTCTATGGCAAAGCCGCCGTTCTTAACATTCTTATAATGGCAGGTGATATCGGTTCCGAGTGATGCATACTCACTGTCGAACCACTTCTTATTCCTGTAGTAGTTCAGGTTACGTTCGCTGTGCTTCTGGTCATAGGAGGTCTGCTGGAACAGGGTATTCTCGCGCTGTCCGGCATAGATGCTGGCAAGCTTGTCATAAGCCTTCATTGTAGCATCCGAGATATTGTTCGCCTTGATATTATCGTAACTGCTGTTATATGCAAATGTATTCTCACCGGGCAGATAGATGGATATACCGTTGACACCGCCCTGAGTATTGCCGTTCTTATACATCACTGTAGATTTAAGCGTTTTTAAAAGTGCCGCACTTTCAGTGCCTACCGGTGTATAAGCCAGGCTGTCAAGGAATCCGACCAGATCGATCTCTCCGCTGCGGTTGTCCGCTGTTCCGGAATCGTCATACTCCCTGGCAAAATCTCTTGCGAGCGCCATCAGCTCGATCCCGCCTTTTGATTCTCCCAGCTTCGCCACCAGATCATTCCATTGATTCTGGGCAAGATTGACACCGTTCATATCATACAAAGCCAGTGTCCTTGTGGCACCCCTCCTGTCGTTTGCCCTGGTATATACATCATACTCATCTATGAGCTTTTTACCGAAGCTTGCAAAATCCGTAGTCCCATAGGTCGAGAAGCTGTTAAAATCCCAGCCGTAAGAGCTTTCATTTTCCTGTGAACCAAGGAAGTATTTCGCCGAGCCTGCGAAATTGCTGGCCACATCAAGGGAACCCATAAGGCAGGTATCGAATCCTATGGCCTCAAAGACAGCTCCCGAATTCTTTACTCCGGCAGCGACTGCCGAGGCGGACATATCCCCTCCGCTGACCTCGTTTTTGCCGTATCCGCCGGCAGCTCCGCCGCCGTGATCCCAAAAAACGAGTGAAGTATGATCGGAAGAATACATGGCTTTCGTATCGTTTATGAATGTAGTGACCATATCCGGTGACATGTATTCCTTCTTGTTTCCGTATTGCTTCAGCTCTCTTATAGCACCGTTTTCCACTACATATGAAACCGTATTTCCGTTATTTGCATTCTGCATTGCGGGATGCTGCCATGTCTTGGTCCCTCCCGCCATGATCACGAATCTTGTATTGCCTGATCTGGATGCATTTATCGCCTGATTGACGAGTCTGGTTGCCGCTCCGCCGTCACTTTCAAGATCGGTCCCGTTCAGATACACGAGCACCAGTCCGTTGGATGTCTGGACGGGTGTTGCTGCAGGCGCAGTTACCTCTTCTTCCGGCGCGGGAGTCTCTGGTGCAGGCGTGGGAGTCTCAGCTGCAGGTGCGGGAGCAGGTGCAGTTTGTGTTGCAGGTGCCGATGCAGTGGCTGGTGATGCTTTCTCTCCTGCCTTCGCTGCTGCCATAGCAGCCTTAAGATTCGCTATTTCCTGAGGATCCTGACCTAAATATGCCGCACGTCCCTCGAGGATACCCACGGTCATGTAATGGACAAGCAACGCTGTCATATCCGATCCCGGAGTATATGCCGGTGCATCCGGATACGCTTTTGAATAAAACTCCGGATCAAACCTGATACCGTTACCGAAGTCCGCCACAGCTGCGTATGCTGTATCAGGTACCACGGCCGATGTAAGCACTATCAGAGCCGCTGCAGTTGCAAGCAGCCTCTTCATCAATCTCTTTATCTTCATTTAGAGTCAGTCTCCTCTCCTATATGTACAGTTATAAAAGGCGTTGTAGTATTTTACACCATGCTGTCAAATTTTTCTAATCACTATCGTTTCGCAGACTCAGACGGAAATGTTGCTTCCCGGTCTGCTATGGTCGGCAAAGCATCCCCTTCTTTTGCCACTTTGTGATCATGATTCGTATAATGATATAGGATGTTGTATTTTAATAGAGAATTCAATGATCTATAGATAACGAATCCTCGATATCTCGATATGAAGCAAAACAGATGATCATTATTATGGAGGAAGATCATAATGAAAGAACAATTCCGGATCGATGATGACCAGCTTAAAGACATTAACGGTGGAGCAGGCGTTACCAGGTGGGGCTTTAAGTATGACGACCAAGGTACGGTTGATTTCAAAGGGCTGAAGATCAACGCCGCTGACTGGAAGTGGCTTATTGGCCAATATAACGGAAACATCGGGGATCCCGAGTATTATATTTCAATGCTGTCCGCTCAGGATGTCGAAAAATTCTTATATGAGCACCACCCAGGAGTGAGATAAGTTGAGTGAGTCAACGAGAACCGTCCCCGGTGAC
>DNLO01000027.1:3880-4272 GCA_003488445.1 Lachnospiraceae bacterium
GCTTCGCCCCCTTTTCGTTCAAAAGCTGCCCTCGCGCCAGGCGGTCAGCGGCAGGCTGAAGCGCTGCTTGGGGAAGCGCTTCACAGGCAAGTCGTGGTCTTTCAGCACCTGTTCCAGCGCGTCGGCCACGGTGGGAATGTCGTTGCACGCCAGGCAGGTGATCCGGAATTCCCCGTTGTGCTCGATGATGTTCAGATGCAGCGTCTTCCCGCCGGCGGGCGCGCAGAGGAAGCGCACGTCCGTGATCTGCTCGGAATAGCCGGTCCTGTGCATGGAGCCGATGTAATCGATGTAGAAGGTATCGTGCTGTACCGAGAAGAAGGTCGCGGGCTTTTTCAGCTCCTCCGCGTAATCCGTGGCCTGCTCTATGCGGCTTATGTAGACCTGGCGGA
>DNLO01000028.1 GCA_003488445.1 Lachnospiraceae bacterium
TGAAATAACATGAGGTTGTAATAAAAAGGCAGTGGTGATAAAATATATTATGTATACATATATGGTCTTCTGAAGGGAGGATGCTATGGCTGATATGAATATTAATCCCATTGCGGATGTAAATGCAGGAAATAACTATAATCCCGTTACTGCGCCGCGTACAGCGGTCAGACCTGATGCTGCGGGAACAAATGCTCCCGACAGGGCAGCCGGACAAAAGGACGACCGGGTAAAGCAGGACAGAGAAGGTCTTGAGAATGTGGTGTCAGTATCAAAGGACGGAGATACCGTACAGGCCAGTGATCAGGGCATGGAGAAGCTTGAAGAGGATGCCTTCGGACGCATGGTGGTGCAGAAGGATGATGAGGCATCGGGAGGATATGATCTCGGATACTCCGGTGAGCTGACAAAGAGCGCCATTGCAGAGAGCGCCGAGAAGATAGTCGGAAGTGACAGCCGGACAGAAGAGGCCATCAAAGAGAGCATAGAGAAGATGTCCATACAGCCCTCCAGGACGGAGGAGGCACAGGCCGCCGGTGCAGAGCAGGCTGAAAAGGAAGAGGCCGAAGAGGAATATAATGCGGAGTTGAATGCCGAGAAGCTGGCTTCCTTCGAGGGAGTGTCCGATATGAAGCTGGAGCAGATGTATCTGCAGGGCGAGATATCCAAGACAGATTATGACAAGGAGATGGAGTCCAGAGAGGAGACCAGAGAGGCCGAGAATGCAGATGACGGCAGGTTCAGTGTCCAGATGACGGGAGCCGCAGCACTGAAGGAGAGCGGAGAGAGGGATCTGTCGCAGATAGAGAATGTCTTTTCCGGTGAGGCCAATGACAATATCGCTCCTGCGGACAGGATGCAGATCATTGAGTCACTGGATGCCAATACGACAGGAAACGTGACAGAAGACACCGCAGGCGGAGAGGAGACCGCAAAGAAGATAGTCATTACCGGCTGACGGTCACAGCGATATAAATGAATGCAACAGGAGCCTGTCATGGAAGCTGTGACAGGCTCTTTAATGTAAAAGAGAAAGGGGAAGGGATACAAGACATGAATGAAACAGTGAAAAGACGTACCTTCATATCCGACGATATAAGGTATGCGGGATTCGATGATGAGGAGCTTGAGATCTTCGAGAGCCAGTATCCGACAGAGGGGATATCCTACAACTCATATGTGATCCTCGACGAGAAGATCGCCATCATGGATACGGTGGACGAGAGAGGAAGCGACGGATATCTGGCCGGGATAAAAGAGATACTCGGTGACAGGAAGCCGGACTACCTTGTGATACAGCATATGGAGCCGGATCATGCAGCCAACATAGAGAGGCTTGCAGAGGTGTACCCCGACATGAAGCTCTTAGGAAGTATGGGAGTCGGAGGGATGCTGCCGAAATTTTTCAAGACGGATCTTTCGGGCAGATTTACTGCTGTGAAGGAGGGTGAGACGCTGTCCCTCGGCAGACATACCCTGCAGTTCTTCATGGCTCCCATGGTGCACTGGCCCGAGGTCATGGTCACGTATGAGCAGAGTGAGAGAGTGCTGTTTTCGGCAGATGCCTTCGGCACCTTCGGCGCATTGTCTCATGATGAAGAGTGGATAGCCGATGCGAGCCATTATTATTTCAATATAGTGGGCAAGTACGGTGCACAGGTTCAGGCACTGCTGAAGAAAGCATCATCTCTTGCGGTAGATGTGATAGCACCTCTGCACGGGCCGGTGCATAAGGACGATATCCCCATGATCATGGAGAAGTATGATCTGTGGAGCAGATACGAGCCGGACAGGAAGGGTATCTTCATCCCCTATGCTTCCATACACGGTCATCTGAAGCAGGCCGTGCTGCAGTTTGCAAAGGAGCTGGAGGAGGCAGGAGAGAAGGTAGTGACCATGGATCTCACCGAGGAGGATGTGTCGGAGGCTGTGGAGCAGGCTTTCCTGTATGACAGGCTGATACTCGCTGCATGCACCTATGACGCAGAGATATTCCCTCCCATGAACGATCTGCTGCATCATCTGAAGATCAAGAACTTCCAGAAGAGGAAGGTGGGAATCATAGAGAACGGCTCCTGGGCTCCCACGGCGGCAAAGAAGATGAGAGAGTATATCGAGGGAATGAAGGATATGACTGTAGCCGAACCTGTGATATCAATAAAGGCCATGCGCAAAGCCTCGGATGACGAGGCGTTCGCCGCACTGGCAGATGCGATGAAGGGATGATATTATTTCTTCAGTTCATCAAGCTTTGACTGGATAGCGGACTTTACGAGGTCCGCTATTTCTTTTGTCTTCATGCCCTTATAGTCTTCATAAGGGATGGGCTTCAGGAAGTGGACCTGGGTGACCACAGGGTGCAGCCCGGGGGTACCGAAGGGCTTGTATGAGTCGACCAGAGCTACCGGGACTATGGGACACCGGGCTTTAAGTGCACATTTGAAGGCGCCTGCATGAAACTGCTGGAGATGGTTCTCGTTGAAGCCATAGCCCCCCTCGGCGAAGAGTATGTATCTTCTCCCTGCCTTTACCTCTTCGGCGATGTGCATGATGCATTCCACCTGTGCACGCATATCTGTACGGTCGAGACGTGCGCCGCGAAGCAGCCTTATCACCTCGTTGGCAAACGGCATGTGCGATCTTTTCTCATCCATGACTACGGTACAGGGTCTGCTGTGTGAATGTATGATGCCAAGGACATCGAACTTGCCCTGGTGGTTGGGGTACATCAGATAGCCTCCCTCTTCGGGAAGGAGCTCCGTGCCGTAGGCTCTGGTCTGTACGAAGGAATTGCGCATCGCACTTGCGATGATGTGACGTCCTATAACGTACCTGTCTTCTTCGCTGAACTTCTCGGGGTGCTGCTCCACATACACGAGCCTGAAGAAATAATATACTATGAAAGGCAGTGATATGCCTATTACCCACACTAGTCGCAACATCTGTCTTCTCTCAAAAATCCCATGGTATTATAAACCTATATTATTGTAAGTTTCAACGATTATTGGTACAATAAACGACGTTACAGATGTTTGTAACCGGGTTTTTGCATACGGATGGGGAGAGAAAATGAGTGATTTTATCCTGAGCTGCTGTTCTACGGCAGACCTTAGCAAAGAGCATTTTCAGAAAAGAGATATCAGGTACGTGTGTTTCCATTTTGAGATCGACGGTGTGAGCTATCCGGATGATCTCGGCGAAAGCATGGACTTTCATGAGTTCTATAAAAAAATGGCTGACGGAGCCATGACCAAGACCTCACAGGTCAATGTGGATGAGTATGTCACCTACTTTGAGGAGTTTCTCAAGGAGGGAAAGGATATCCTTCATCTGTGTCTTTCTTCGGGGATATCCGGGACCGTCAACTCCGCGATGATAGCGAGAGATGATCTGCAGGAGAAGTATCCCGACAGGAAGATATACGTCATAGATTCCCTGGCGGCATCCGCCGGACTGGGACTCTTCATGGATATGCTCGCAGACATGAGAGATGAAGGGAAGAGCATAGACGAGCTTAAGGAATTTGCAGAAGAAAACAGACTGTTTATCCACCACTGGTTTTTCACGACAGACCTTACCTATCTCGTGAGAGGAGGAAGGGTAAACAAGACCGCGGGATTCGTGGGCAATCTTCTCAATATCTGTCCGCTGCTCAATGTGAATGACGAGGGAAAGCTCATACCCAGAGACAAGATCCGCACGACGAAGAAGGTCATAAGAGCTGCGGTAGAGATGATGAAGGAGCATGCCCTGAACGGTGCGGATTACGACGGGAAGTGCTATATCTCACATTCGGACTGCATCGGCTATGTGAATGAAGAGGTGGCCCTTATAGAGGAGGCTTTCCCCAAGCTCAAGGGCAAGGTAAATGTCAGCTATATCGGCACCACGATAGGGAGTCATACCGGACCGGGTACGGTAGCACTTTTCTTCTTCGGAAAGGACAAGAGGACGCCCTGATCAGGCCTGCGCCACCAGGGCACACCATTCTCCGAGGTCGTTCTCCTCGAGAATGCCGAATCCGTTTTCTTCAAGCGCCCGTTTCACTTCGGGCGCTTTTTCAATGAGTATCCCCGAATAGATGATGATCCCTCCGGGACGGACGAGCTCCCTTACGACAGAGGAAAGGGGGACGAGGACCACGGGCAGTATATTGGCCACGACTATGTCGTGAGCGTTCCCTATCTCAGAGCGGAGAGCGGCATCGCTTACCACGTCTCCGATGATCAGGCGGAAGGGTGCATCCTTCAGAGCATTTTTTTCCATATTGTCTTCCACTGCGGGGATGGTATTGGTGTCAAGATCTGTGCCGATGATACGGGATGCACCGAACCTGAAGGCCGCTATGGAAAGGATGCCGGAGCCTGTGCCGAGGTCGAGGATGTCCGATCCGTCAGATACATATCTGTCCAGGGCCTTTATACAAAGCTTCGTGGTCTCATGCGCACCGGTGCCGAAGGCCGTGCCCGGATCCATGCGGATCAGTATCGTGTCATCTCCTGTGCCCACGGAAGAAGCATCCTCCTCCCAGGAAGGAGTGATCCTCATCACTCTGCCGCCTTTAAGCTCAATGTCAAAGGCGTGGAAGTAGTCCTTCCAGGAATTCAGATAGTCTTCATCCGCGATATCGTCAGATGTCACCTTCAGGGATCCGCAGGGTATCTCACTGAAACATTGCAGCTCATCAAGGACTGATCGCAGATCCTTCAGTATCGCATCCCTGTCATCCTCTTCGGAAAGATAGAAGGAGACATAGGCCACGCCCTCGGGGATATCGGTACCTACGGGGACCTCGTCCACGAAGATCTCATCCAGCTCCTCCCTGCTCCAGGGAGTGGAATCGGTGATCTCTATACCCTCTATGCCTATCTCTGAAAGAGATGCCGAGAGCAGATCCTCGGCTTCGGTCGTGGTCTCTATCGTGTACTTTGTGTATTTCATTTCTTCTCCTTTGCCATGTGCACTGTCTGATGATAAAATATATTTTTACAATGAATACTCGGAGGTATCCATATGGACGCAAATGATGTAGAGCTTTTCTCGACTACCGATATCGAGTCGAAGACCAAGGCAGTTTCTGTCCTTGTGCGAAACAGGATATCATATCTCGAGCGCTGGGAAAAGATACCCCTGCTGCGAAGAAGAGAATACGGAGGGGCCAGAGAGCTCTGTGTGATATATGTGAACGGCAACCAGTACGAGAAGGCAAAGAAGATACTGGATGAGTTCAACGAAGAGTATTTCGGCCCGGCCGGAAAACGCCGGAGAAGACGCGGCAGGAAAGAAGATACGGCCACTTCGGTGGCAGATCCCGGACAGAGCATGCAGGAGACTGTATCTTCCGGCGGTGATGATACTGACGACGAGATAGACAATATCTGAACTTAAAAAGGGGGAACAAAGTGGACGCAAGATACGAGAAGCTTATGAAGTGCCTGGAATATGTGAGGAGCAGGACGGACTTCGTACCCGAGATAGCACTGACGCTTGGCTCGGGACTCGGAGACTACGCGAGGAACATGCAGGTGGAATGCGAGATACCTTACAGCGAGATACCCGGATTTCCGGTGTCTACGGCTCCGGGACATGACGGCAGGTTCATATTCGGTACCATAGGCGGCAGGAAGCTTGTATGCATGAAGGGGCGCGTACATTATTATGAGGGCTACGACATCTCCGATGTGGTGCTGCCTGCGAGGCTCATGGGACTGATGGGAGCAGGGATCCTCTTCCTTACCAATGCCTCGGGAGGCATCAATCATGGCTTCAAGCCCGGGGATTTCATGCTTGTCAAGGATCATATATCCGTATTTGCCCCCAACCCTCTGATAGGGCCGAACATTGATGAGCTTGGAGTGAGATTCCCCGATATGTCACACGTATACGATAAGGGTCTTCAGGATAAGATCAGAAGCTCCGCTAAGGAGCTGGGCATAGATCTGAAGGAGGGCATATATGTGCAGCTTACCGGTCCCTCCTATGAGTCCCCGACCGAGATACAGATGCTTGGGAAGCTGGGAGCGGATGCCGTGGGTATGAGTACGGTGGTAGAGGCTATAGCGGCCAACCATATGGGACTCCGTATCTGCTGTATCTCATGCGTGTGCAACCTGGCTGCAGGCATCGCAGACCACGAGCTGACAGGCGAGGAAGTGATAGCTGCGGGCAAGGCGGCCGCTCCTCTTTTCGAAAAGCTCGTAACGAGATCCATAGAGAGCTTCTGATGGGGCTCGTCTATAAGGAATCCGATCCTGTCAGGCTGTCGGATGACAGGAAACAGATCATAGCGCTGGATCAGACAAGGCTTCCGGGTGAAGAGGTATTCCTCAGGATATCGAAACGTCAGGAGATGTATGATGCCATAAAGACTCTCGCAGTCAGAGGAGCCCCGTGCATAGGCGTGTTTGCGGGGTACTGTATGGCTGTACTGGCTGCAGGAAGCGATGTGTCCGGATCCGGAGAGCTTTTGGCAAAGCTTAAGGAGGATGCAGCATATCTTGACTCTTCGAGACCTACGGCTGTCAATCTTTCATGGGCCCTTAAACGTCAGATGGCTGTGGCGGAAGAAGGCGAAGCCGCAGGGATCACACCGGGGGAGCTGACAGACAGGCTCTATGAGGAGGCTGTCCGGATACATGAGGAGGATATCGCCATGTGTATGAAGATAGCCGAGAACGGGCTGTCTCTGCTGCATGACGGTGACGGGATCCTCACCCACTGCAATGCGGGAGCTCTGGCTACTACAAGGTATGGGACAGGTCTCGGACCGATCCTTTTGGGAAAGGAGAGAGGATACGAGTTTCATGTATATTCGGATGAGACGAGACCTCTGCTGCAGGGGGCGAGGCTCACTGCTTACGAGCTTGTGAATGCCGGGGTGGACGAGACGGTGGTATGCGACAACATGGCTTCGCTTCTTATGAAGCAGGGCAGGATACAGGCTGTGCTCGTGGGCTGCGACAGGGTGGCAGCGAACGGGGATGCCGCGAACAAGATAGGCACGTCCGGAGTCGCGATACTGGCAAAGTATTACGGGATACCTTTCTACGTGCTGGGGCCGTATTCCACGATCGATCCCGAGACTTCAACGGGAGATGATATAGAGATAGAGGAGAGGGATCCGGAGGAGATAAAGACTATGTGGTATGAGAAACCGATGGCGCCTGCAGGTGCGAAGTGCTTCAATCCGGCCTTCGATGTGACGGATCACAGCCTCATCACGGCCATAATCACGGACAGGGGGATACTCCGTCCTCCGTATACGGAGTCCATAGCAGAGGCGCTGAAAATTCCCGGGGATGAATAACCGGCATGATAAAGGAGGAGAGAATGAGCAGGATAAGGTTTTATAACGCAAGGATACTGACTATGGCCGACGGTGCCGGAGTCATGGAAAACGGTGTACTGACCACCGACGGCGAGAGGATAGGATATGTCGGTGAAGCTTCGAAAGAGCCGGAGGGCATCGCATATGACAGGGAGATAGATGCAAAGGGAAACCTTCTGATGCCCGGCTTCAAGAATGCGCACACTCACAGCGGCATGACATTTCTAAGGTCATTCGCGGACGATCTGCCGCTGGACCGCTGGCTGAACGAGGCGATCTTTCCGAGAGAAGCAAAGCTTACCGACGAGGATATCTACTGGTGCACCAAACTTGCTGTGATGGAGTATCTGTCTGGCGGAGTCACTGCCTGCTTCGATATGTATCTGAAGCCCTATGCCATAGCCCGCGCCACGGAGGAAAGCGGTTTCAGATGTGTGCAGGTGGGATCCATGAATGATTTCTCACAGTCGCTCGAGCTGCAGGAGGAGTGGTACGACAGGCTCAATCACGGCAATCCCCTCACCACATATATGTTCGGATATCATGCGGAGTACACCTGCTCAAAGGAACTTCTGGAAGGGCTCTCGAAGCTTTCTCATAAGTACGGTGCACCGGTATGGGGACACAATTCCGAGACCGCATCGGAGGTGGAGGGCTGCAGGGAAAGATACGGCCTGACCCCGACGGAGTTTGCCGAAAGGCTGGGGCTTTACGACTTCGGCGGAGGCGGGTACCACTGCGTATATCTTTCGGAGAAAGACATTCAGATATTCAGGGAGAGGGGTCTTTATATCGTCACCAACCCCGGATCCAATACCAAGCTGGCCTCGGGTATAGCACCGATAACCACCTACCTGAAAGAAGGGATAGGTCTCGCTATAGGTACGGACGGTCCTGCCAGCAACAACTGTCTCGATATGTTCAGGGAGATGTTCCTGACCACGGGGCTCGCAAAGCTCAGGGAAAATGATGCATCCGCGGCCAATGCAGATGACATCCTGTATATGGCGACTGTCGGAGGAGCAAAGGCCATGGGGCTTACTGAGTGTGATGTCCTGGCAGCCGGCAGATATGCTGATCTCACCATGATAGACATGAGCAGACCGGAGATGCAGCCCGTAAACAATATCACGAAGAATCTGGTGTATTCCGGATCGAAGGCGGACGTGAAGATGACCATGGTGGCAGGGAAGATACTCTACGAAGACGGACGCTACGACATCGGGGAGGACCCGGAGGTCATAACGGACAGAGTAAACAGGGTGATCGGAGCAATGCGCGATAAATGAGCGGGATGAAGGTCTATGCTCCGGGGGAGCTTGACAGGCTGAAGGATGCCTGGCTCAGCGATCCCGACAAAAATACGGATACAGCGTTATACGATCAGACCTGGAGCGATATGAACATGGACAGTGTGCTCTCACGCATCGATACATGTGCTTCGCTGGCAGGGGAGGAGAGGCTCTACGCCATGCTGCGTGAGCCTTTTTCAGATGCGGATGAGATCAGAAGGAGAGACTGTCTGATACGCTGCTTTGACAGTGACGACAGACTCTGCGATGAATACAGGAAGAGACTGTCGGAGATAGGAGACAATATAAAGCAGCCTGCGGGGGTCACCATAGCGGGGCTGGAGACGGTAAAGACCCGGGGCAATGCCCTGCATATCATATGTGCCCTGCTGGGGGTGGCATCCATAGCCATGATATTTATTTCACCCGGTGCGGGGCTTATGATGTTCCTTGCTGTGCTGGTGCTGAACATCGCCACCTATTTCAGACGCAAGGATGAGATAGGCGAGCAGCTGAACTGCTTCATCTACCTCATCAGATCCTACAGGGCGGCGGTATCCATGCTTGGCGTAAAGGATGACGAGGACAGGGATTACAGAAAGAGCCTGAGAAAGAGTGCAAAGATCCTGAAAACAGTGGTGAGGGGGAGCTTTCTGGTGACCGGGGGCAGAGGACTTACCGGGAGTATCCTCAACATGGTGCTGGACTATCTGAGGATATTCTTTCATCTGGATCTGATGAGGTTCAACTCCATGCAAAGACAGGTGTTCTCACACCGGGCGGAGATAGCAGGTCTTTTCAGGACACTGGGAGATATCGATGCCTTCATGGCCATAGCCTCATACAGGAGGAGTCTTCCGGTGTGGTGTGTCCCCGAATACAGGGAGTCTGTCCCGGCTGATATCACCATGGAGATAAAGGGACTGTACCATCCTCTCATAGAGGATGCAGTAAGAAACGATATACACACCTCACAGGGGAAAGGGATACTGATAACCGGCTCGAATGCTTCAGGCAAGTCCACTTTCCTTCGCGCGACTGCACTGTCTGCCATACTCGGACAGAGCATAGCCACGGTAGCTGCCGTAAGCTACAGGGCCCCCAGATACCAGATAGTTTCGTCCATGACCGTTTCGGACGATATACTGCAGGGAGACTCATACTATATGGCGGAGATCAAGTCTGTGAAAAGGATCCTGGACAGGAGCCGCACTGAACCCGGCATACCGCTGCTGTGCTTCGTAGACGAGGTGCTCCGCGGCACCAATACCGTGGAGAGGATAGCAGCCTCATCTGAGATCCTGAAGAGTCTCGGCAGGAAGAATGTACTGAGCTTTGCCGCCACTCATGATATCGAGCTGACGGAGATCCTTTCAGACAGCTATGACAATTTCCATTTCGAAGAGACGATAAACGGCAGTGACATACGGTTTTCCTACAGACTGGAAGCAGGTCCGGCGAAGACGAGAAACGCGATAAAGCTCCTCGAGATAATGGGATATGACAGCGATATGATAAGGGCTGCACAGGAGAGAGCAAGGAGCTT
>DNLO01000148.1:0-1081 GCA_003488445.1 Lachnospiraceae bacterium
CTTCCTGCCTGGGGAGATTACGAGGAGATAATAAAGGATAATCCGGAGGACTATACGAAGGCGTTTACCCAGATGATATATGCATTGAAGTATCTTAGGGGTGAAAATGACGTCTTCGAGAAGGATGTATATGATATGGAGGCGATAGAGCCCTGGCGTGACAGGATACGGGAGATCATCGAAAAAAGACAGCTGAACGCCGGAGATGACTGGAAAGCCTTCGGGGAGGAGCTTTCGGGACAGACTGTGGATGACTTCGTGACAGGAAGATATTTCGAAGAGTATACGGGGTGTGCGAAGGCTGAAAGGGACGAAACTTTTCTCGGCAGGTTCTTCCACGGTGCGATAGCGCACAAGGGAATGGTGATCGAGGAGATACAGAGATCGAAAAACAAACTGGCCGGCTCGGCCAGACAGGGACTGCTGCAGAGGTTCCGGTCATGACACTGTTTCAGAGGATAAAAAAGATATTGTTTGCATTATTGATGATCGTAGTGGCGGTCATGCTGCTGGCACTGCCCGATGAGGATGGTCTGGATGTAGTGCTGTTCATACTGATGCTGGGCTTTGCCATAAAGGGGATAAAGGATATCATCTTTTATTTCACGATGGCAAGACATATGGTCGGGGGAAAGATGATACTGTTCCAGGGGGTAGTCGTCCTTGATTTTGCAATGTTCACGGGATCCCTTACCGATGTGCCTCAGATATACGTCATGGTATATCTTATAGCGATACACGCGTTTTCCGGAGCAGTCGAGATACTCCGGGCGAGGGAGTCGAAAAGAACGGTCGAGGGGCCGTGGAAGGTCAAGATGTCGCATGGTGCGGTCGATGTCATTCTCGCCCTGATCTGTATGGTGTTTATAATGGATACAGCCACTGCAGTGATAATCTACAGCATCGGTCTGATATATTCAGCTCTGATAAGGATAATAAGTGCATTCCGCAGGACAGCGTTCATCCTGATACGCTGAATCTGTCATTCAAACGAAATCCGCATACAATATTTAGGGAACCGGCGATAAAATAATGTCTTGACAATCAAAATATTCTGTATTATCTTACAGCGTAGATAAGG
>DNLO01000148.1:1188-3690 GCA_003488445.1 Lachnospiraceae bacterium
AAAAAAGGAGATAAAAAATGTTTGAAAAACTGAAAGAGATCATTGCAGAGAAGCTCGGCGTGGAGATCGAGGAGATCACTGAGGAGAGCAGGTTCAAGGAGGATCTGAAGGCAGACTCGCTGGATCTGTTTGAGCTGGTGATGGCCATCGAGGAGGAATTCGGCAACAGCATACCCTCCGAGGATCTGGAGAAGCTCGCCACAGTGGGAGACGTGATCGACTATATGAAGAAGCAGGGGATCGAGGAATGAAAAACTCCGTGACGGAAATACTGGGATGCGAATACCCGGTGATACAGGGAGGCATGGCCTGGGTGGCGGAGCATCATCTGGCAGCGGCCGTATCCGAGGCGGGAGGCTTCGGGATCATAGGGGCTGCCTCGGCTCCGGCGGATGTCGTCAGGGAGGAGATAAGAAAATGCAAGGCTCTGACAGACAGGCCCTTCGGTGTGAACGTCATGCTGCTGAACCCCAATGCGGATGAGGTGGCAAAGATCGTGATAGAAGAAGGCGTGAGAGCAGTCACCACGGGTGCAGGCAACCCTGCGAAATACATGAGCGCATGGAAGGAAGCCGGAGTGAAGGTGATCCCGGTGGTGGCAAGCAGTGCGATGGCGGTCATGATGGAAAGGGCCGGAGCGGACGCTGTAGTGGCCGAGGGTATGGAAAGCGGCGGACATATAGGGAGTACGACGACCTTTGCCCTTCTTCCCCAGGTATGCGATGCGGTGAACATCCCGGTGATAGCTGCAGGGGGGATCGCAGACGGAAGAGGCATGGCAGCGGCCTTCATGCTGGGAGCCTCCGGGGTGCAGATGGGCACCAGGTTCGTCGCCTCGAAGGAGTCCATCGTCCATGCAAACTATAAGGAAAAGATAATAAAAGCAAAGGATATAGACTCTACCGTGACGGGAACGAGCACGGGGCATCCCGTAAGGTGTCTGAGGAACAAGATGACCAGAGAATATCTCCGTATGGAAAAAGAAGGAGTGGAGCTGATGGAGCTGGAGAAGCTCACTCTTGGATCGCTGAAAAGAGCGGTCATAGACGGGGATGTGGTGACCGGAACGCTGATGGCCGGACAGATAGCGGGTCTTATAAAATCGGAGGAGAGCTGCAGGGATATAGTGCAGGGCATAGTCCGGGAGTGCAACGAAGTGATCGGAGAATACAGATAATGGGAAAGACGGCTTTTTTGTTCCCGGGTCAGGGAGCACAGTATGCCGGCATGGGTGCCGACTTCTGTGAAAGATATGAAGAGGCGGCAGCGGTATACGATGCGGCATCTAAGGCGGCAGGCCTGGATGTCAGAGCGCTGTGCTTCGAAGCAAACGACAGACTGGACAAGACTGAATATACGCAGATAGCCATGGTCGCGACCGAAGTGGCGATGCTGCGGGTGGTGAAAAGCAGGGGGATAGTAGCTGATATCGCTGCGGGGCTTAGTCTCGGAGAGTACGGAGCTCTGGCTGCCTGCGGAGTGATGAAGGATGAGGATATTTTCCGTGTGGTGAGAAAGAGGGGGATCTGCATGCAGAACGCATATCCGACGGGCGGAGGCATGACGGCCGTGCTTGGTATGGACGGAGAATGCGTGGCTGAAATATGTGAAAGAACTGCACGTGAGAGCGGAAAGACAGTATCTGTTGCGAACTATAACTGCCCCGGACAGATAGTGATCACGGGAGAGAAGAGCGCGGTGGATATGGCATCGGAGAAGCTCGCGGAAGCGGGAGCGAAAAGATGCATACCGCTGAAGGTCAGCGGGCCCTTCCACTCGGCACTGCTTAAGGAGGCTGCATCTGAGCTTGCAAGGGAGCTGGAGAGTGCCAAGACGAAGGATCCCGCGATGCCCTATGTGACCAATGTGACTGCGGAATGCGTGACCGGAAAGGACGGGATAAAGGAGCTTCTCGCAAGACAGATATACAGTCCGGTGAAGTGGCAGCAGAGTATAGAGCGAATGATAAAAGAAGGTGCAGATACCTTCATAGAGATAGGACCGGGAAAGACCCTGACGGGCTTCATGAAAAAGATCGCTCCGGATCTTACGGCTTATCATATCGGCAGTGTTGAGGAGTTGGAGAGATATCCGGAGGTGGCAAATGCTTGAGGGCAAGGTGGCGCTGGTGACGGGCGCCGGAAGAGGTATAGGAAGAGCGATAGCGCTGAAGCTCGCGGAAAAGGGTGCGAAGGTCATAGTCAACTACTGCGGGTCTGAGGAGAAAGCGAAGGAGACCGTGAAACTCATAGAGGACAAAGGAGGAGAGGCATGGGCGGTAAGATGCGATGTCTCGGACTTCGACTCCTGCGGTGAGATGGCAAAGACGGTGACTGAAAAATACGGGAGAGTGGATATCCTTGTAAACAATGCAGGAGTGACGAGGGACGGGCTGATACTCAGGATGTCCGAGGAAGACTATGATACGGTGCTGGATATAAACCTGAAGGGAGCCTTCAACACCATAAGGCACTTCTCTCCTGCCTTCTTAAAGCAGAGAAG
>DNLO01000148.1:3796-8736 GCA_003488445.1 Lachnospiraceae bacterium
CAGGCGAACTACAGTGCATCCAAGGCCGGACTGATAGGGCTGACCAAGAGTGTGGCAAGGGAGCTGGCAAGCAGGGGTATCTGTGTGAATGCCGTAGCGCCGGGCTTCATAGAGACCGACATGACGGAAGCCATGAGCGACAAGGCGAAGGAGGCTATCCTCGGGAGCATACCCATGAAAAGGACAGGGAAGACTGAGGATATCGCGGGAGCAGTGGCCTTCTTCGCGGATGAGGCAGCGGACTACATCACGGGACAGGTGCTCTGCGTAGACGGAGGTATGGCAATATGAGCAAGAGAAGAGTGGCAGTCACGGGCATGGGTGCCGTGACGCCCATCGGTATAGGAAAAGAAGAATTCCTGAGAGCACTGAAGGAAGGGAAGACGGGCTTTGCGCCCATCACATCTTTCGACACATCGGAGTATAAGGTGAAGCTCGCGGCAGAGGTGAAGGGCTTTGATCCCGAAGACTTCATGGACAAGAAGACCGCCAGGCGGATGGAGAGATTCTCGCAGTTCGCTGTGGCGGCAGCGAAAGAGGCCATAGAGGATGCGGGTCTTGATATGAGCAGAGAGGATCCCTTCAGGGCGGGCTGCTCCATAGGGAGCGGCATCGGAAGCCTGCAGGCGATGGAAAGGGAGCACAGCAGGCTGCTGGAGTACGGAAAGGGAAAGGTGGGCCCGATGTTCGTACCGCTCATGATATCCAACATGGCTGCGGGAAATGTGAGCATCCTGTACGGACTGAAGGGTAAGAACATAAACGTGGTGACTGCATGTGCCACGGGAACGAACTCCATCGGCGAGGCTTTCAGATCGATACAGTACGGGGAAGCGGATATCATGGTGGCAGGCGGAAGCGAGGCGGCCATATGCCCTCTGGGCATAGCAGGGTTCACAGCGCTGACTGCACTGAGCCAGAGCGAGGATCCGAAGAGATGCTCCATACCCTTCGACAGGGAGAGGAGCGGATTCGTGATGGGCGAGGGAGCCGGAGTCGTGGTGCTCGAGGAGCTGTCCCATGCACAGAAGCGCGGAGCGAAGATCTATGCGGAGCTTAAAGGATACGGCTGCTCTGCGGATGCATATCATATCACCTCCCCTGCGGAAGACGGAGCGGGAGCCGCAGCGGCCATGAGAAATGCGGTGGAGGATGCGGGATTAAAGCCGGAAGATATCCTGTATATCAATGCCCACGGTACGGCGACGAAGCACAATGACCTCTTCGAGACGAGAGCCATAAAGCTGGCCTTCGGGGAGCATGCATATGATATGAAGATCAATTCCACAAAGTCCATGACGGGACATCTGCTGGGGGCAGCGGGAGCGGTAGAGTTCATCGCCAGCGTGATGGAGATGAACGAAGGATTCGTCCATGCCACAGTGGGACTGCAGGATACAGAAGAAGAGATGGATCTGGACTACTGCAGACAGGGGGTAAGCATGGAGCTGAAATATGCACTCTCTGATTCCCTGGGATTCGGTGGACACAACGCCTGCCTGGTGGCGGCAGCATATGAGGAGTGATTGAAGATGTCGATACTCGGAACAAAGGAAATAATGGAAAGGATACCCCACAGATCCCCCTTCCTGCTGATAGACACCATAGAGGAGCTGGAGCCCGGAGTGAGGGCTGTGGGTAAGAAATGTGTAAGCTTCAATGAGCCGTATTTCGCGGGACATTTCCCGGGGAATCCGGTGATGCCGGGAGTGCTCATCATAGAAGCCATGGCACAGGTGGGTGCAGTGGCCTTTCTCGATCTGCCGGAGTGGAGAGGGAAGACCGCGTATTTCGCGGGAATAGACAAAGCGAGGTTCAAGCGCAAGGTGGTGCCCGGGGATGTGCTCACCATAGAGACGGCGATAGATAAGTGCAAGGGTCCCATAGGAACGGGGAAGGCGACGGCATACGTGAACGGGGAGCTGGCAGCCAGGGCAGAGCTTACCTTTGCCGTGGGAGACTGAGACCATGAAGATGAAATGGGGACAGGCAGAGAACGATGCCCGGGATGCAGAGACTGTAAGATGTCCGAAGTGCGGCAGGAACCTTGACAAGCGCAGGGTGATAACCCACAAGTACGTGTGCTATGAGTGCGGAGGGTACTTCAGGGTAAGGACCAACAACCGTATCCGCATGGTGGCGGATCCGGGGAGCTTCGAGGAATGGTACAGGACCATGCCGGTGAGCAACCCGCTGAACTATGAGGACTACGAGGAGAAGCTGAGGCAGGTGCGGGAGAAGACCGGACTGGATGAGGGCTTCACCGTAGGAAAATGCAGGATATTCGGAGAAGAGGCGGTAGTGGGTGTATGTGATTCCCGCTTCATGATGGCCAGCATGGGACACGTCATAGGAGAAAAGGTGACCTCTGCCATCGAGAGAGCCACGAAGGAGAGACTGCCTGTCTTCTTATTCTGCTGCTCGGGGGGAGCCAGGATGCAGGAGGGGATAATATCCCTGATGCAGATGGCAAAGACCTCCGCAGCCATAAAGAAACACGGTGATGCAGGACTGCTGTACGCCACTATACTGACTGACCCTACCACAGGGGGCGTGACGGCGAGCTTTGCCATGCTGGGGGATGTGATAATGGCCGAACCCGGAGCGCTGATAGGCTTCGCGGGACCGAGGGTGATCAAGCAGACTACGGGAGAGGAGCTGCCGGAGGGCTTCCAGACGGCGGAGTTCCTGCAGAAGCACGGATTCATAGACGGCATAGTGGAAAGAAGGGTGCTGAAGAAGATCCTGTATTTCCTGATCAGATCGCATCAGAGGACAGGGAAGAGATCCTGGTCCGAGTTTGACGAGAAGGGCTTCGGGGATGTGCTGGCGAGCCTTGCAGGTATACACATCACGCTGGGCAAGAAGAAGTCTGCCTGGGAGAAGGTCAAGAGTGTGAGAAAGATCGAAAGACCCTCAGCCTATGACTATATGGAGTCCATCTTCGACCTCTTCGTGGAGAGCCACGGGGACAGATGCTATGGCGATGACGGAGCCATAGTGGGAGGAATAGGCTTCATAGACAGCCAGCCCGTGACGGTGATAGCCGATATCAAAGGAAGCAGTGCCGCGGAATGTGTGGAGAGGAACTTCGGCATGCCGATGCCCGACGGATACAGGAAGGCACTGAGGCTCATGAAGCAGGCCGAGAAGTTCAACCGTCCGATCATAAGCTTCGTGAACACCGCAGGAGCTTACTGCGGTGCGGAGGCCGAGAAGAGGGGACAGGGCGAAGCCATAGCGAGGAACCTGATGGAGATGTCTGCGCTGAAGGTGCCTGTGCTGTGCATACTGATAGGAGAAGGCGGCAGCGGAGGAGCCCTGGCCACTGCAGTGGGCAATGAGGTGTGGATGCTGGAGAACGCCACCTACTCGATTCTTTCGCCGGAGGGCTTCGCTTCCATACTCTGGAAGGATGCCGGCAGGGCGAAGGAAGCCAGTGAGGTGATGAACATCACGGCACAGGATCTGAAGAGGCTGAAGGTGATAGAGAGGATAGTGCCGGAGTACGGCGGTGCTTCAAAGGATACAAGCCGGGCCATAGGGCTGTACATGAAGGAGAGGATAAAGCAGTTCCTGAAGAAGTATGACGGTATGGATCCGGAGAGGATCGCTGAGGAAAGATACATGAGGTTCAGGGCATACTGAAGAGAGCATAAGGATACGGGAGAGAAAGATGGGTGTAGCAATACGCGGGACCGGGAGCGCGCTGCCTGAAAAGATACTGACGAATCAGGATCTGGAAAAGATGGTCGATACCACGGATGAGTGGATCAGGCAGCGGACCGGCATGAGAGAACGTCATATAGCTGAGAAGGAGACGGTGCCTTCCATGGCAGCGGCGGCCTGTGAGAGGGCTCTGGAGAGCGCGGGGAAAAAAGCGGAGGATACGGAGCTCATAATAGTGGCGACCTGTACCACGGAGATGCTTCTGCCATGTGCGGCCTGCAGGGTGCAGAAGATGCTGGGTGCAGACAAGGCGATCGCCTTTGACATAAATGCAGCGTGCGGAGGGTTTCTCTTCGCACTGAATACCGCCCACCACTATATCGAGTCGGGTGCCTGCAGGAATGCACTGGTGGTGGGATCCGAGGTGCTGTCGGAGATAATAGACTGGACAGACCGCTCCACCTGCGTGCTCTTCGGAGACGGGGCCGGTGCGGTATATGTGGAGGAGACGACAGCCGGTGAGAAATCGGGTATAATCGGCATGTCTCAGGGGAGCAGCGGAATGAACGGCCAGATGCTCTACTGCAGAGGCAGAGTGGTGAAGGGAGAGACGGAGGCCGAGATAAACAGCGAAGATCTCCTGGTACACATGAGCGGCAGTGAGGTGTACAGATTTGCGGTACGTCAGGTGCCGGTATGTATAGGCAGGGCGCTGGACTCTGCGGGCATCGGCACGGATGAGGTGGACATATTCGTGCTGCATCAGGCGAACAGCCGGATCATAGAGTCCATAGCAAGGACACTGAAGACCGATATTGAAAGATTCCCAATGAATATAGAAAGGACAGGAAATACATCATCGGCATCCATACCGATCCTGCTTGATGAGCTGAACAGGGCAGGTAAGATACAGAAGGGACAGAAGGTGGTACTGTCCGGCTTCGGTGCGGGGATGACCTATGGTGCCTGCGTGGTGATATGGTGAATAAAAATACGACTACACTGAACAGGCTGCTGGTAAATCTCTTCAACGAGGTGCTGGAGGCGGAGTCAAAGGCGGTGATCACCGGAGACTTCGTGGATATCTCCAATAACGACATGCATATCATAGATGCCATAGGAGTGGATGAAGCCAAGAATATGTCTGCCATCGCGGCAAAGCTGATGGTGACGGTGGGGACGCTGACAGTGAACATGAACAGCCTGGAGAAGAAGGGCTATATTGAGAGAAAGCGTTCGAGCGAGGACAAGCGTATGGTGTATGTGACCCT
>DNLO01000170.1 GCA_003488445.1 Lachnospiraceae bacterium
ATACTGTGTCGGAGCTCACCAACAAGACTTCGGATGAGATGATGAAGGTGAGGAATCTCGGCAGGAAATCTCTGGAGGAGGTGCTTGAGAAGCTCAAGGATCTCGGGCTGGAGCTCAAGGCCGGAGCGCCTGCAGAATAGATCGTAAACCGGGAGCGCACGTAATGCCACAGGTTGTGCGGTTCCGCCTGCCGGAATAGTAAGACCGACGAGCGTATTTCGGTATCAGAAAGGAGACAGAAATGGAATACAGAAAGCTTGGAAAGACATCTTCGCAGAGAAAGGCGCTGCTGAGGAACCAGGTAACGGCCCTGATCCTCAACGAGAAGATAGTCACAACACAGGCAAGAGCAGAGGAAGTACAGAAGATAGCAGAAAGGCTCATCACACTTGCCATCCGTGAGAAGGATAATTTCGAGACCGTGAAGGTGCAGGCAAAGGTAGCCCGCAAGGATAAGGACGGCAAGAGGATCAAGGAAGAGAAAGACGGCAAGAAAGTGACCGTATATGATGAGGTCGAGAAGGAGATCAAGAAGGACAAGCCCTCGAGACTTCATGCACGTCGCCAGATGCTGAAGGTACTCTATCCTGTGACAGAGGTTCCCACTGAAGGTGCGCAGAAGAAAAAGAACACCCGTAAGGTGGATCTGGTGGCAAAGCTCTTCGATGAGATAGCACCCAAGTACGTGGATCGTAAGGGAGGATACACCCGTATCGTTAAGATAGGACCCCGCCGCGGCGATGCTGCAATGCAGGTGCTTCTGGAGCTGGTCTGAATACGAGCCGAAAAAGATGCAACAAAAGCCCGAGACGTGCTTGCACGGAATCGGGCTTTTTAGTATAAAGTAGTATAGTCTTATGTCTATAGTAGAAACCCACAATTTAAGCTTTGATTATATCCGCCGTGATGATGAGGGGAATGTGACCGGATTCACCAGGGCTGTGAATGATGTGAACCTGTCCGTGGAGAAGGGACAGTTCATTGCCATACTCGGAGGCAACGGCTCGGGCAAATCTACTCTGGCCAAGCATATCAATGCCATACTTTACCCTACGGAAGGGTATGTTCTGGTGGACGGCAAACGCACATCGGAAGAGGAAAACATCTGGAATATCCGTCAGAAGGCGGGGATGATATTTCAAAATCCGGACAACCAGATCATAGGCTCGATCGTGGAAGAGGACGTGGGATTCGGTCCGGAGAATATGGGAATACAGACAAAAGAGATCTGGGAGAGGGTCGAGGAGGCTCTCAAGGCTCTCGGAATGTGGGAATACAGGAAGCACTCACCCATGAGGCTCTCCGGAGGACAGAAACAGAGGGTAGCCATAGCAGGAGTGGTTGCCATGCATCCGGAATGCATCATAATGGATGAGCCGACCGCGATGCTTGATCCCTCCGGCCGCAAGGATGTGATAAGAGCGGCCAGGGCTCTGAACGACGTGGAAAAGGTCACCATCATACTGATCACACATTACATGGAGGAAGTCATATACGCAGACAGGGTCTTTGTGATGGGTAAAGGAGAAGTGAAGATGACAGGCACTCCACGGGAGATATTTTCGAGAGTGGAGGAGCTGGAGGAGCTGCGCCTGGACGTGCCTCAGGTGACCAGGCTGGCCCATGAACTGAAAAACAGGGGAATGACCAGGCTGCCTGACGGAATACTGACGGAAGAGGAGCTGGTGGACGAAATATGTCGATCATACTCGATCATGTAAATCATATATACAGCAAAGGCACCTCCGATGAGGTAAAGGCCCTTGATGACATATCCCTTGAGATCGCTGACGGAGATTTCATAGGACTGATCGGGCATACCGGCTCGGGCAAATCCACTCTGGTGCAGCATCTGGATGGACTGCTGAAGGCAACGTCCGGACATATCTACTATAACGGTGAGGATATCTATGACAAGGGATACGATATGAAGGGTCTCAGGAGCAAGGTCGGACTCGTCTTCCAGTATCCCGAACATCAGCTCTTCGAAGAGGATGTATTCAAGGATGTATGCTTCGGACCACGTAATATCGGTCTCACAGAAGGAGAGGCAGAGATCGCTGCATATCAGGCCCTCAAGGCAGTCAGACTGCCGGAAGAGCTTTACTATGTATCTCCCTTTGATCTGTCCGGAGGGCAGAAAAGAAGGGTAGCGATAGCGGGGGTCCTCGCCATGAAGCCGGAGGTCCTGGTGCTGGATGAGCCTACTGCCGGTCTGGATCCGGAAGGAAGGGAAGAGATCCTCGGTCTGGTGAAAAAACTGCATGACGAAGAGAACATCACCATAATCCTGGTCTCTCATTCCATGGAGGATGTGGCGGACTATGTCCGGCATATCATCGTCATGGATAAAGGCAGGATACATATGAACGGGACACCGAAGGAGGTCTTCTGGCATGCGAGCGATCTGGAGAGGATAGGGCTTGCGGCTCCCCGTGTCACCTACATCATGAGAAAGCTGAAGCAGGCAGGCTATAATGTGGATACTACGGCGACTACTCTTTCAGAGGCCGCAGACTCGGTGCTGGGGGCTGTGAGACTATGATAAGGGAAATTACTCTCGGACAGTACTATCAGACAGAGTCCAGACTCCACAGACTCGATCCAAGAGTGAAGCTGGTGGGGACCATGGTATTCCTGATATCGCTATTTATTTCCCAGAATGTCCTCTGCTACGCGGTGGCCACTGTATTCCTGATCTGCATGATCCGTCTGTCGAAGGTGCCCTTCGGATATATCGTCCGGGGCATGAAGGCTATCGTGGTAATCATGATGATAACCGTCATATTCAATCTGTTCCTTACCGCCGGCGAACCTCTGGTGAGATTCTGGCGCTTTACGATCACATACCAGGGACTGAAGAATGCCATATATACCGCCATCAGACTGACATATCTGATACTTGGATCCACTCTGATGACGCTGACCACTACGCCGAATGATCTGACGGATGGTATGGAACGGGGACTCGGATTTCTGAGGGTATTCAGGCTTCCCGTGCATGAGATAGCCATGATGATGTCGATCGCATTGAGGTTCATCCCCATACTTTTGGAAGAGACGGACAAGATCATGAAAGCCCAGCAGGCGAGAGGCGCCGACTTCGAGAGCGGCGGCATCCTGACCA
>DNLO01000121.1 GCA_003488445.1 Lachnospiraceae bacterium
TCATGAAAGCCCAGCAGGCAAGAGGGGCGGACTTCGAGTCGGGCGGCATGATACGCAGAGCAAAGGCAATGGTTCCTCTGCTCGTGCCCCTGTTTGTGTCGGCCTTCAGACGCGCCAACGATCTGGCACTGGCTATGGAAGCCAGATGCTACAACGGCGGCGAGGGAAGGACCAAGATGAAGCCGCTCGAATACAAGCCCTGGGACTTCAGGGCATATATCATACTCTTCTGCTATCTGGCACTTGTGATCCTTCTCGCTTTAATGGACATCAGGATCCCGGTATGATCTCGATTGCCCTTTCCGCAAAGTTCGAAAGGAAGCTTACAGAGGCCCTTCCGGCGGGCGTGTTTGTTTTCATGCTGCTGTCCTATGTGCTGGCGATCACCGGACATATCAGTCATATCACGGGACTGCTGATCGCGTATGAATGTATCGGTCTTGCTGCGGCCCTGGTCTTGCTGAAAAAAAAAGAAGGCGACCTGAAGGGGGCCTTTGCGGATCCGGGTCTTGCAATATTTTTCATTATGTCTGTGATCATCTGGTTCGTGAGCCTTCACATGAAGGTCACGAATTTCGACGATTTTCATTCCTGGGCGATCCAGCCGAAAGATATGTTCATGGTAGACGGCCTTCCAACGGGGGACATGGCCAGTTCTTATTATCGTGACTATTTCCCTCTGGTACAGATAATGGACTATCTCATGCTGAAGATCCTGGGAAGATACAGCGAGAGCGCGATGTTCGCCGTGCTCTGGTGGCTGATGCTCCTGACCGTGCTCCCTTTTCTGCACAGGGACAAGGAGGCTTCAGGCATGACATACTTATGCCGTGTAGTGACCGGGCTGATGATGCCTTTTCTCTTCTCGTTTCAGTTCCTGCACTGTCTGGGGCCCGATATACTGGTGACCACTCTTTTCGGCTGCGTGCTGGCTTATATCTTCGAAACGGACGGTCGGGGAGAGGATACCTTTGGATACTTAAGGATAGCTGCGGGAGTGATCCTGCTGGCTATGCTGAAGACCACAAGCCTTATTTTCGCGGCAGTGTGTATAGCTGTCTTTGTCGTGAAGAGGACAGATATAAAGAACCGCACGACGATCCTTGAAAGCCTGCTTCTCCCGGTGATCACGGGGGCCTTCTGGCTCAGCTGGAAGTCGTTTTGCAATGCGAAGGGCAACACCACCTATCTGTCGGACAATCTGAGGAACAGCCTTCGCTCGGAAGGGATCCGCTTCCCGTATTATGCAGGCTCCACCGTCAGGTCGTTCATCGCAAAGCTCTTTACATACGGACTCAACGATGGCAGAGCAGGACTCACATCCTTCTGCATCCTGATATTCTTTGTGATATGTTTTCTTCTGTACCGATATGTGAAAGGAAGGGATATCAGGAATACGCTTTCCTTTATCACTCTGCTTCTCGGGATGGCAGGTTACCTTCTGGTCATGATATACATTTATCTTTTTGTATTTGAAGAATGGGAAGCTTTGTCTTTATCAAGCTATGACAGATACATTTCCACCTATTTCGGGGCCATGCTGTATTTCGCGTTCATCCTGCTGTACGAGGCAGAGCGGGCGCTGCCCTCATGGCTGCTTCCCGTGATCACACTGGTAATGCTCGCCACGGTCAATTATCCGTATGTGGCGCGCACCCTGCTGCCGTCGGGATATGAGTCGTCCTACGGAGAGGTCATAAGGGAGAAGGAAGAGATAGAAAAAGAGTATCTCGAAAGATCCGTCGAACCGGCGCATTACGGTGAAAAAATTGTTATAATAGATGACGGTGAGGGACAGCTGAGAGATAAAGTCCTGCCGTATGCAGCGGTACCCGGAGTCGTGAAGCTGATAAGGCCTGATGAGAATGGAAAGATGCCGTCAGAGGAGGAGCTTCGGGACATGATAGAAGAAAGGACACCCGACCGGGTAGTAGATATGAGGTGATACTGATATGAAGACGGTAGTGCTCATACCATGTTATAACGAAGCAAAATCGATCAGAGCAGTGATAGATGATTTCAAAGAGTCTATGCCGGATGCCGAAATATATGTATTTGACAATAACTCCACCGATGGCACGGATGAGATAGCAGCATCCGCAGGTGCGATAGTCAGATATGAGAGCAGGCAGGGAAAAGGCAATGTCATCAGGACCATGTTCA
This sequence comes from Lachnospiraceae bacterium, assembly GCA_003488445.1. GTDB lineage: Bacteria > Bacillota > Clostridia > Lachnospirales > Lachnospiraceae > NK4A144. The sequence continues at coordinate 2,164 of DNLO01000121.1, forward strand.
GGGAGATAGATGCAGACTGCTATATCATGGCAGACGGAGACAACACCTACCCGGCTTCATTCGCGCCTGTACTGCAGCGACTCGTCCTCTCCGGCAAGGCAGACATGGCGATAGGAGACAGGCTCTCATCAAGCTACTTTACTGAGAACAAGAGGCCCTTCCACAATTTCGGCAACAGGCTTGTCAGAGGCCTGATCAACAGGCTGTTCAAGGCAAAGGTCAACGATATTATGACCGGAGCCAGAGCCTTTTCGAGGGATTTCGTAAAGAGCTTTGCAGTCTTTTCGAAGGGGTTTGAGATAGAAACGGAAATGACAATCTTTGCACTTGAGCACAATTTCAAGATAGCTGAGGTACCTATCGAATACAGGGACAGGGATGCAGACAACCCCTCGAAGCTGTCAACCTATTCCGACGGATACAAAGTGATCAAGACGATCTTCCGGCTGCTCAGAGATGACAGACCGGGGACCTTCTTCGGTACCCTGGGGGTGGTATCCATCCTTATCGGTATGGGATTTTTCGTACCCATAGTAGTTGAATACGCCAATACGGGACTGGTGCCCAAATATCCTACCCTGATAGTGCTTACCGCATTCTGGGTGATGGGCATAGTCAGCATCTTTTCCGGGATGGTGCTCTCGGTGGTAAACGCCAGGGCAAGACAGGAGTTCGAGAGATTCCTGAACCTGCTGCACATCATAGATGCACGGACCTCTGTCAGGGACTATGACTGTACGGACCTGGCCGAAGCCGGAGGAAGATACTGGAAAGGGTGGAATGAGTAGGCGTATCCTCCTTACCGTGGCATATGACGGAACGGAATATCACGGATTCGCCAGACAGGCTGGCGAGCCGGCCACTATAGAAGAAAACCTGGACAAGGCGATATACGGACTTACCGGTGAGGCGACAGCTGTCATCGGAGCATCCCGTACCGACTCGGGCGTACATGCCCTGGGTAACGCGGCGGTGTTCGATACCTGCAGCACCATACCCGCGGAGAGCTTCCCGGATGCCCTGAATACCAGGCTCCCGGCGGACATCCGGATCAGAGAGGCACTTTCGGTGCCCGACGATTTCCATCCCAGACATACGGAGACCATAAAGACATACCGCTATGAGATAGACAACGAACATATAGCGGATCCGATGCGCGCCAGATATTCCATGCTGGTGGGATACGATCTGGATACCGACAGGATGAATGAAGCGGCACAGTGTCTTGTAGGCGAGCATGACTTCAAAAGCTTTTGCTCCGTGCATACACAGGCATCCACTACGATACGTACGGTGACCGGCATATCCGTCGTACGGGATCCGGGAGCAGCGAGCAGGGTATACATCACGGTCAGGGGGCATGGTTTCCTGTATAATATGGTACGCATCATAGCCGGCACCCTCATTGATGTGGGTCGCGGAAAGCTTGCGAAGGATGAGGTCGCTGATATATTATATGCCGTGGACAGAACAAGCAATCCCAGCCCGACGGCAGAGGCAAAGGGGCTGACATTGATGGATATTTTTTTTGCAGAACTGGAGGGATAAGAAATGGCTGTGATCGACAGGGCGATAAAGGTGAAGGGCAGAGGGGCCTATCTGATAGGCGGCACCGAGATAAGAGAGAGTGCAGATGTTCCCGTGGAACAGGCGAAACAGGGAACCATAGCTTACGGTATCCTGAAGGATCATAACAGATCGGGAGATATGGAACAGCTCGGGATCAGATTTGACTGCCTTACCTCTCATGACATCACATATGTGGGGATCATCCAGACACTGAGAGCTTCGGGCATAGAGAAGTTCCCGGTCCCCTATGTGCTGACCAACTGTCATAATTCCCTGTGTGCGGTTGGAGGTACGATCAACGAGGATGACCATGTATTCGGTCTGTCGGCGGCAAAGAGATACGGCGGAGTCTATGTCCCCCCTCATCAGGCTGTCATACATCAGTATGCCAGGGAAATGTTGGC
>DNLO01000048.1 GCA_003488445.1 Lachnospiraceae bacterium
CTATCTCATCTATATATATGATGCCTACCTGTGCGCGGTCTATATCGTAGTCCGATGCCTGTATGAGCTTCAGCAGGATGTTCTCCACATCCTCACCCACATATCCGGCCTCTGTCAGGCTCGTGGCATCCGCTATGGCGAAGGGTACGTTGATGATACGCGCCAGGGTCTGCGCCAGCAGGGTCTTTCCCGATCCCGTGGGCCCCAGCATGAGGATGTTGCTCTTCTGCAGCTCCACTCCGTCATCCATGGGAGCCATGATCCTCTTGTAATGATTGTATACCGCCACAGAGAGGACCTTCTTTGCCTCCTCCTGACCGATCACGTATTCATCAAGAAACTCGTTGATCTCCTCGGGCTTCAGCAGGTTGATGTTCAGATCTCCGTCCAGCGAGGACGCCTCCTCCTCTTCGTCGATGATGTCTGCGCATATGGCCACACACTCATCGCAGATATAGGTGCCGTTCGGACCTGCTATCAGCTTGTGCACCTGCTCCTGCGTCTTACCGCAGAAGGAGCATCTTATATCTTCCTCTCCGATACCCTTTTTTCCGCTCATTACTTGTCCTTATCCTTCTTGTCCTGCTCTGAATCGGGACGCTTCTCAATGATCTTGTCCACGAGTCCGTACTCCAGTGCTTCCTCTGCCGTGAGCCAGTTGTCACGCTCGGTGTCCTCTGCCACCTTCTCCACCGGCTTGCCTGTATTGGCTGCCAGTATCTCGTTCAGCTTCTTTTTGGTCCTGAGTATATGCTCTGCTGCTATCTGTATCTCGGTAGCCTGTCCCTGAGTACCGCCTGAAGGCTGATGTATCATCACCTCTGCATTCGGCAGGATCATCCTCTTGCCCTTCGCACCGCCGGCCAGCAGGAAAGCTCCCATGGATGCCGCCATACCTATACATATGGTAGAGACATCGCACTTCACGTACTGCATGGTATCGTAGATAGCCATTCCGTCCGTGACGGATCCTCCGGGTGAATCGATGTAGAAGTGGATGTCCTTGTCAGGATCCTCCGCCTCCAGGAAAAGGATCTGTGCCACTACCAGTCCTGCGGTATGTGAGTTCACCTCATCTCCGAGGAAGATGATCCTCTCCTTCAGTAGTCTTGAATAAATGTCATATGCTCTCTCGCCACGGTTAGTGGTCTCTATGACGGTAGGTACCAGCATATCCCAACCTCCTTATCATCCGTTTCTCCGGACCTTGCCGGATATCATTCAGCGGCTTTGTCGTCGCTCTTCTTGGCCTTCGTCTTCTTTACGACCTTCTTCTTCTCGATCACTTCGTCGCCGTCATCGACCTTCTTTACGGTCTTCTTTGTCTTGTCTTCCTTTGAGTTCTCGATGATCACATCCACTGCCTTCCTCACCTTGAGATCTGTAGAGATGGCCTTTCTCTCATTCTCAGTGATGAGGGTCTTCATGCTGTCCACGGGCATGCCGTAGTTGTCAGCCATGGTCTGGATCTCCTTCTCGATATCCTCATCGGCGATCTCTATGCCCTCTGCCTCGGCCACTGCCTCGAGCACGAGCCTGCTCTCAATATTGAGCTTCGCCTGCTCCTTCACATCATCGCGGTACTTCTCTGCAGTCATGCCTGTATACTGGAGATACTGCTGAAGTGACAGTCCCTGGCTCCTGAAGCGGTTATCCTGGTTGCGGATCATATCATCAGCCTCTGTATCTATCATGGGCTGGGGTATCTCTACCCTGGAATCCTCCACCAGTGCCTTCACGGCCTCGTCTTCCTTCTTGTTCCTTGCTGCGGCTGCCTTGCGGTCCTCCAGAGTCTGTCTGATGTCTGCCTTGTACTCGGCTACACTCTCAAACTCGGATACATCCGATACGAAGTCATCGTCCAGCTCGGGTATCTGCTTCTCGGTGATGCCCTTGAGCTTCACGGCAAATACAGCGGGCTTGCCTGCCAGGCTCTTCTCGTGATACTGCTCGGGGAAAGTGACGTTCACATCGAACTCATCGCCTATACTGTGTCCCTCGATCTGATCTTCGAATCCGTCGATGAAGCTGTGTGAGCCCAGCACCAGATGCTGATCCTCTGCGGTGCCGCCGTCAAACTTCACTCCGTCCACACTGCCGGAGTAATCGATAAGGACATTGTCATCCTTCTTTGCTGCCCTGTCGGTCACCTCTATCTGTCTGGCGCTCTTCTCGAGCTCCTTCTTTATCTCTTCCTCTACCTCATCATCGGTGACCGCAGTGTCTACGGGCTCCACCTTGATCCCCTTGTACTTTCCGAGCTCTACGGGGGGCTTCAGCGCTACCTCTGCTGTATAGATGAAGGGCTTGCCCTTCTCTATCTGTGTCACCTCTATGTCGGGTCTCGATACTATATCCTCTCCGGACTCCTTCACCGCCTCGGGATAGGTCTCGTTGATCAGCTCATTCGCTGCATCCTCATAGAACACTCCCACGCCGTACATCTTCTCTATGAGGGCTCTGGGTGCCTTTCCCTTTCTGAATCCGGGTATGCTGATGCGGCCCCTCTGCTTCAGATATGCCTTCTGGATGGCGCCCTCCAGCTTATCCGCCTCTATCTCTATGGTAAGCTTCGCCATACTGTGCTCTGATTTCTCGACCTGTACGCTCATTTGTAAATATTCCTTTCAGATGATTCTTTTTTCGCCTTTTTCGCGCAATACAACTGCATATTCTATCATCAATACTGTATGGAAGCAAGCACCTTTCCTGCGGTTTCGGCATCGACCAGAGCGGTCACGATCTCGCGACCGAACTCGACCGCACAGCCCATTCCACGTGCAGTGATGAATCTTCCGTCTGCAACAGCCTTGGCCTTCATGTCCACTGCAGCCCCCTTCATATGCCCTTCGTTACCGGGGTACACCGTAGCCCTGATCCCTTCAAGGAGCCCCATGTCTCCCAGTATCCGGGGTGCCGCACATATGGCAGCGATATATCCGCGCTTCTCATTCATCCTGTTTATTGCCTCTGCCACTTTGGGAGTGCTCTCCAGGTTGGTCGTCCCCGGCATCCCTCCCGGCAGCATGAGCATGTCATAGTCTGCCGCATCCAGGTCGTCCAGTTTCATATCGGTGCCCACCGCTATCCCGTGTGCACCTTTGACGCTCTCTTCCCCCGATACAGAGACCTTTGTCACCTCTATCCCGGCTCTCATCGCTATATCCATAGGCACTACTGCCTCTGCTTCCTCGAACCCCTCTGCCAGAAGTACCGCCATTTTCTTGCTCATATCCCGTGCCTCCTTTATACTTTATGATATCCGGACTGTTCCGAGCTTCGTGCTCTCGCATTCCGGCCCGCCATTCGCACTTCACGGGGTCCCTTCCCCGCTGCCTGCTCTTGTCGGGACTTTTGACTCTGATATCATATCATTATAGAGGAAGATATTGTAATGGAAAATGTAGAGATAGAGAAAAAATGGCGTGTAGCAAAGCTCCCGGAAAACCTGACCCGTTTCGAATGCATAGATATGGAGCAGGCTTATCTGAACACCCACCCTACCGTACGCATACGCAGAGAGAATGAGGAATACTTTCTCACATACAAAGGTATCAGCGAGAATGATGTGGCTCACGCGGAATACAATCTGCCGCTGACCCGCGAGGCCTTCGAGCACATGCTGCCCAAGAGCGACGGACGGATAATAAAGAAAAAGCGTTACATCATCCCTTTGGATATATCCGCAGAGGGCGTACCGCTTCGTGCGGAGCTTGATATATTCGACGAGCCCTTCGCTCCTTTGATGATAGTGGAGGTGGAGTTTCCTTCGCTCGAGGCCGCCTCATCCTTCACTCCCCCTTTCTGGTTCGGCGAGGAGGTGACCCATGACAGGCGTTTCAGGAATGCGGTGATGGCTATAGACCCTTCATTCGACCCGCAGGAGATGCTGTAGGCTTCAGCCCCGTCCGGTCAGACAGTAGCGGATATACTTTGTATTGGTGATGATATATCTTCCGGAGAGTCTTCCGGGCTCTCTGATCATCCTGTAAAGCCATTCCAGATGCAGCCGCTGCATAAGCTTCGGAGCTCTTTTTTTATTTCCCGAGATGAAGTCGAAGGCAGCTCCCACTCCGATCATCACTCCTCTGAATCTTCCTTTGTGTGTCGCCATGAAGAGCTCCTGCTTCGGAGCACCGAGCCCCACCCATATGATATCGGCTCCGGCCTCTTCTATCATCTCCGAAAGCTTCTCATCTTCTTCAGCTGTCTGTTCTCTGAAGGGCGGCGCATAGCAGCCTGCTATGCATATATCGGGATATCTCTTCTTCAGTGTGCCGGTCAGTCTGTCCAGGACAGCCTCTGTCGAGCCGTAGAAGAAATGCCTCGTCCTGCCATCCGAAGTTTTCTCTATGAGCTTTTCCGTAAAGTCCGGCCCCGCCACTCTTCTGGCTGTAGCGTTACCCTTTCGTCTGAGCCGGGACGCCACCGGGGCTCCGTCTGCAAACGTGACGGCAGAGCCGTTCAGTGCCTTACGGTATCTCGTATTTTCTATGGCTGTCACCAGGGTATGTACGTTGGAAAAGCAGATGTATCCGCCGGCAAGCGATGCCAGCCGGTCTGCGATGTAGGGAACTGCCTCAGCCAGATCGGTCACCGCGTATCTGACCCCGAACAGCTCATCCTCCCGTAGCTGTTCAGATAAGATCGTTTGCAATGAGCTCCTCCTCCACGATCTTTTCGGCAGCGCGGTCTATGGATTCGCCGGTATAGGAAGCAGCACAGAAGTCCTCTCTGAGTCTCTTCCTCATCCCCTCGTAGGGCCTGATCTTATCAAACAGTTCCCTGTAGGTCATGTGGAACATCTTGCCCTTCACTATCCCTTCGTATATCACGTTATTCGGGCTCAGATCATTATCGAGCATGAAAAAGTGAAGCCATTCTTCGAAATTATCTTCCTTCATAAGAGCCTCCTTCCACATAGCATCCCATGCCGGACCTTGCTATAATTATACAATATTCGAAGCTATTATTGACATACCCATTTTTATGATTGTATAATAGCGGTTGCATTTGGCGAGATAGCTCAGTTGCAA
>DNLO01000239.1:0-533 GCA_003488445.1 Lachnospiraceae bacterium
GCGGTGGATTCGTTTATCTACAAGAAGGTCCCCTTCAGATTCGAAGATCTCACAGCCATCACCAATGCTCTGTGTCCCGATACCATATCCGGTAAGAGGCTCTTCTCCTATATAAACATACTCCTGCCCAAGGAAGGGGATATGTCATATGCACACGGCATGAACGTGGCTCTTATTTGCAAGAAGATGGCGAAGTGGTTCAAGCTGTCCGAGGAAGAGAGCAATATCCTCATATATTCGGGTTTCCTCTATGACATAGGTAAGTTCATGCTTCCCCAGGATATCATATGGAAGCCGGACAAGCTCAACAAGATGGAGTTCGATCTGGTGAAGACGCATGCATTCTACGGCTACCATATGCTGAGCAAGTTCCATCTGGACGAGAGGATACTGAATGCAACGCTGATGCACCACGAGAGATGTGACGGAAGCGGATATCCGCAGGGGCTCGGCAGGGACGAGATAGACAAGTTTGCCAAGATGGTGGCCATTGCGGATGTATATGAGGCCATGACCAGCGCCAGGAGCTACAG
>DNLO01000239.1:683-4175 GCA_003488445.1 Lachnospiraceae bacterium
CATATCCTGGACGAGCTGATAGGCAACTTCGTCACCCTCTCCAACGGAATGGAGGGAGAGGTGGTCATGAACACCGGGACTTTGGGGAGGCCGGTGGTCAACTGCGGGGAGACGGTGGTCAACCTGGAGCAGGAGAGAAGCATCAACATTCTCGCAATAGTTTAAGAGGTATGATATACTAACCGGGTGGCTCTTGATAAAGATGCCACCCGAAGTTTGTAAAATACAGGAGGTATGCTATGAAGGGCAGGATGAGTACCGATCTCGGCAACATATCAGTAGATACAGAAGCGATAGCGGAGGTAGCAGGAACGGAGGCTATGGAGTGCTTCGGCGTAGTGGGCATGGCCACCTACTCGGTGCGCGACGGTCTGGTGAGACTGCTGAGGAGAGAGAGTCTCACTCATGGTATCAACGTATCCATAGTGGACAACAAGATCACTCTCGACTTCCATGTGATCATAGCTTACGGCGTGAGCATAAAGGCCGTGGCAGACAATCTGATGAGCAATGTGAAGTACAAGGTGGAGGAGTATACCGGATTTGAGGTCGAGAAGATAAACATCTATGTCGAAGGGGTAAGGGTGATCGACTGATGTCTACGAGATCGATTGATGCAGCGCTCCTCGCAAAGATGTTCCTCGCCGGTGCGGGAGAGCTTTCCGCGAATAAAGAAAAGATAAACGAACTGAACGTATTCCCGGTGCCTGACGGCGATACAGGTACCAATATGACCCTCACCATAATGTCAGCCGCAAAGGAAGTGCTGGCTCTGGGGGACGACTTCGACATGACGAAGCTCTGCAAGGCCATATCCATGGGATCACTGAGAGGGGCCAGAGGTAATTCGGGTGTCATCCTTTCACAGCTTCTGAGGGGCTTTACCAAAGAGATACAGGAAAAAGAGGAGATAGATCTGCCGGTGCTGGCCGTGGCTTTCAACAGAGCCGTGGAGACGGCCTACAAGGCTGTCATGAAGCCCAAGGAGGGAACGATCCTGACGGTGGCGAGAGGAGCGGCAGAGAAGGCCTCGGAGCTTTCTGACAAGGCAGAGGATATAGAGAGCTGGGCTGACGGTGTGATAGAGCATGCCGAGTATGTGCTCACCCAGACACCGGAGCTGCTTCCTGTGCTGAAGCAGGCAGGAGTGGTGGATTCAGGCGGACAGGGTCTTGTATGTGTGCTCTGCGGTGCACGTAAGGCACTGCTGGGAGAGGCAGAGGAGTTCACGGCTGAAAGTCTGGACGGTGCTTCCGGAGCACAGGCTTCGGGGATCAACAGGGATGCTGTGGCCAATGCCGAGGTGAAGTACGGCTATTGTACCGAATTCATCATCATGCTGAACCATGTCTTCAACCAGAAGGTGGAGGCTGACTTCAAGAGATATCTGGAGTCCATAGGAGACTCCATTGTATGTGTGGCCGACGAGGATATCGTCAAGGTCCACGTGCACACCAACCATCCCGGTCTCGCTTTCGAGCGCGGACTGACTCTGGGCGATCTGACCTCCATGAAGGTAGACAACATGCGCGAGGAGCATCAGGAGAGACTCTTCAAGCTGGACGGTGACAAGTATGTGGAGCGCTCCGAGGACGAGATGAAGCTCGACGGACCCGCGGGGACGGCAAACGGACCCATAAGGAGAGCATCGGCTGCACCCGTGCAGGAGCAGGAAGAGACAGGTGAGGAAGCGGCAAAAGAGCCTTTAGCGGACAATATGCCGCATAAGGATTACGGCTTTATTGCTGTATCGGTAGGAAAGGGCTTCGAGGAGATATTCGGTAATCTCGGAGTGGATGTGATCATATCGGGTGGTCAGACCATGAACCCCTCCACCGATGACATCCTGGATGCCATAGCGAAGGTGAACGCCGACACGGTATTTATCCTGCCGAACAACAAGAATATCATACTCGCAGCCAATCAGGCTGCATCGATGACGGAGGATAAGAAGGTCGTAGTCATCCCGACAAAGACCATACCTCAGGGCATATCCGCCCTGATAAGCTTCATGCCCGGATCGGAGCCTTCGGATAACGAGGAGGCCATGGCAGCTGCAACCGGGGAGGTAAAGACCGGAGAGGTCACATACTCCGTAAGGGATACCGAGCTGGACGGATTTATAATAAGGGCCAATGATATAATGGGTATAGGAGACAGGGGTATCATCGCTGTGGGCGAGGAGATCCTTGGGACCGCGTTCGAGACGGTATACAGACTGGTGGATGCGGACTCGTCGCTGGTGACCATATATTACGGTGAGGATGTGACCGAGAGCGAAGCCGCCGTGCTGAAGGTCAAGATAGAAGAGGAGTATCCCGAGCTCGAGATAGAGCTTCACGAGGGCGGACAGCCGGTATACTATTACATCATCTCGGTAGAGTAAACATATCCGGGGCAGATCAGGATGAGTCGAATGCCCGTATCCTCAAAGGACAGTGATATTTCAGCCATTAAAGGCATCGGAGAGAAGAGCGCAGCTTTGTTTCACAAAGTCGGGGTCTTCTCTCTGTATGACCTGATCAGATATTATCCGTCTTCATACATAAGATATCCCGGATTGATCCCGGCTGCAGAGCTTGGGCCCGATATGAGAGCCGCGGTGAAGATGCAGGTCCTCTCGGAGGCAAAGGTGATGCGCTTTAACGGGAGGGTACGGCTGACCTTTGATGCCGGGGATGAGACGGGCAAGGCCAGGATCGTGTTCTTTAATGCTCCCTACCTGAAGAAGTCAATAAAGCCCGGAATGGAAAAAGTCTTCTACGGGCCTGTCAGGACAAACGGCAGCAGCTATGAGATGCTCCAGCCCAAAATGTATGATGAAAAGGAATATGCAGGCATGACAAAGGGTCTTAAGCCTGTGTATCCCCTGACGAAGGGACTCACGCTAGCTGCAGTAACAAAGGCGGTGGGCAGGGCTTTCGAGGCACTTCCGAAGATACAGGACCATATATCCGATAAAGACCGGGAGCGGCTGGGGCTTGGGGAGCTGAGAGAGAGCCTTTATCAGATGCATTTTCCCGAAGATGAGGAAAGATATAAAGAGGCAAGAAAGCGCATCGTCTTTGATGAGTTTTATTTCTTCCTCTCATCCGTGAAGAGAATGAAGGATGAGGAGGGAGTGGCAGGAAATGATTTCCCGATGGTGGAGGTGTCCGAGGCACGCAGGCTCATAGAGTCGCTGCCCTACAGACTCACCGCCTCCCAGATGTCAGCCTATGAGGATGTGATAGCAGACCTGGGGAGCGGGCATTCCATGAACAGACTGGTAGAGGGTGATGTGGGATCAGGCAAGACTGTCGTGGCTGTGCTTGCGATGCTTACCGCGGTGAAGAACGGGCATCAGGCTGCCCTGATGGCACCTACGGAGGTGCTGGCGCAGCAGCACATGCGGAAGATATCGGCCATGCTTGAGCAATATGACGTCAACTGTGTCCTGCTGACGGGTGCGCTGTCAGAGAAGCAGAAAAGAGAAGCAAGACAGAGCATAGC
>DNLO01000179.1:0-316 GCA_003488445.1 Lachnospiraceae bacterium
ACAGGAGGTGCAATATGCTGGTAGTAACGACAGAAACAGTGAACGGAAAGTCTCTTGAAATGCTGGGTACGGTTAAGGGCAGTACCATACAGACAGTCAACGCGCTCAAGGATATCGGAGCGGGTCTGAAGACTCTCGTGGGCGGTGAGCTCGGCAACTATAACGAAATGATGATCAAGGCCAGGAATGTGGCTACGGACAGGATGGTAAAGGAAGCCGAGTCTCTCGGTGCAGATGCGGTAGTGGCTATGAGATATTCCACATCCTCCATCATGCAGAGCGCAGCGGAGGTCATGGCCTACGGTACAGCAGTAAA
>DNLO01000179.1:441-803 GCA_003488445.1 Lachnospiraceae bacterium
GAGAAGGAGGGATTTAGGCGAGTGACGAGCCGGTGGAGCCGAATAGAGTAGGGCCGTGGGCGCTTGCGCACAAAGGCAATACTCTATGAGGATCCATCAGGCGACAGACGGTATGAGCAAAAATGCGAAGCATTTTGCGAATGCCGGCTCGTCACGAGCCGGGGCAGCCGAACACTGATCCTGAATTAATCAACTCACAAAATCCGGCTGCCTCAAAGGGCGAAGCCCTTTGTGAAAAACAAAGCGGCCATGGTTTGCGAAGCAAAAAACCATGACCGCCTTGTTTTTCATATACCGGAGAAGGAGGGATTTGAACCCTCGCGCCGGTTGCCCGACCTACACCCTTAGCAGGGGCGCCTCTT
>DNLO01000179.1:855-3087 GCA_003488445.1 Lachnospiraceae bacterium
CAGCCTCTTGAGTACTTCTCCTCGCTGAATCCTTGAAAATATAAGGTTAAATTAGCATCAACAATTATAATGAAAACCGTCTGATATTGTCAATATCTGCCCTCGCTCACCTCAGCGTAAAGATCTCCGCCCTCCGCATCCAGTACCACTATCGCCGGGAAATCCTTTACCGTAAGCTTTCTTATGGCCTCTGTCCCCAGATCCTCATAGGCTATGATCTCTGAGGCTACTATACACTTGGAAAGGAGAGCTCCGGCACCCCCTATGGCGGCAAGATACACTGCCCCGTTCCTTACCACTGCAGCCTTCACTTCCTCGGATCTTTTGCCCTTGCCTATCATCCCGAGCTGTCCCATATCCAGAAGCTTCGGTGCATACCTGTCCATACGGCTCGCCGTGGTAGGTCCTGCCGAGCCTGTCACTCTTCCGGGCCTCGCGGGTGAGGGTCCCATATAATAGATGATCTGTCCTTTGATATCGAAAGGCAGATCCTCTCCTCTTTGCAGGCATTCATCCATCCTGGCATGTGCGGCATCCCTTGCGGTATATATATCTCCAGTCAGATATACCATATCCCCTTTTTTCAGCTCCCGGATCCGGTCTTTCAGTTCATTTATCTCTATATGTAGTTGCTTCATCCTGACTTTTCATCCAGTTATCCACTATATGTTGATAAGTATGTTGATAAGTTGTTAATTATTTAAATAACTCTTGATATGTGTCTGTTCACATGGCAGCAGATGTTCACGGCCATAGGCAGTCCCGCGATATGCGTGGGGTATGTGTTGATATTGACTGCCATCGCAGTGATCCTGCCCCCCAGTCCGGCAGGGCCTATTCCCAGCCCGTTTATCTTCTCGAGGAGCTCCTCCTCCAGATCCTTTACCCATCCGATATCGGAGTGCAGACCGGCCTCTCTGGTCAGAGCTTCCTTTGCCATGATCGCGCATTTCTCGAAGTCGCCTCCTATGCCTACACCTACCACCATGGGCGGGCAGGCATTGGGTCCGGCATCCTTCACGGCCTCTATGACAGATTCCTTCACACCCTCTATCCCCTGGGCGGGCTTCAGCATGAAGACACGGCTCATGTTCTCGGAGCCGAAGCCTTTCGGTGCTGCCAGTATTCGTACTTTTTCACCGGGTACTATCTTTTCGTGGATGATCGCCGGAGTATTGTCTCCGGTATTCTTTCTGATGATGGGATCCGATACTACGGACTTCCTGAGATATCCCTCCGTATAGCCCTTTCTCACTCCCTCATTGACTGCCTCTGTCAGGTCTCCTCCGACGAGATGTACATCCTGTCCTATCTCGAGAAAGATCACGGCCATACCCGTATCCTGACAGATGGGTATCATTTCTTCTTCCGCTATCTTCAGATTATCCTGCAGCTGTGACAGGATCTGTCTGCCGAGCTCCGACTTTTCACTGTCCTTCGCATCACTCAGCACCTTCAGCATATCAGCAGACAGCCTGTGATTTATTTCTATGCACATCTCGGAGATATTGTCGCTTATCTCCTTAACGTCTATCTCTCTCATATGTGTCCTTACGGTACGAGCCTGTCCTTGCCGCCCATGTAGGGACGAAGCACTTCCGGTATCGTCACGCTGCCGTCTTTTTGCAGATGATTTTCCAGGAAAGCTATCAGCATTCTGGGAGGTGCTACCACGGTATTGTTCAGTGTATGCGCGAGATAGTTGCCCTCCTCTCCCTTTATGCGTATGCGCAGTCTTCTTGCCTGGGCATCTCCCAGGTTGGAGCAGCTTCCCACCTCGAAGTATTTCTTCTGTCTGGGACTCCAGGCCTCCACATCACAGGACTTGCACTTGAGATCTGCCAGGTCTCCGGAGCAGCACTCCAGTGTCCTTACGGGTATCTCCATGGACCTGAAGAGATCCACGGTATTCTGCCAGAGCCTGTCATACCACATCTTTGAATCTTCCGGCTTGCAGACGACTATCATCTCCTGCTTCTCAAACTGGTGTATGCGGTATACTCCTCTCTCTTCCAATCCGTGTGCGCCCTTCTCTTTTCTGAAGCAGGGAGAATAGGAGGTCAGTGTGAGAGGAAGCTTCTCTTCGGGTATCTGCTGGTCTATGAACCTGCCTATCATGGAGTGCTCCGATGTGCCTATCAGATAGAGATCCTCTCCCTCTATCTTGTACATCATGGCCTCCATCTCCGGGAAGCTCATCACTCCCTGTACCACGTTTCCGTGTATCATGAA
>DNLO01000109.1 GCA_003488445.1 Lachnospiraceae bacterium
CTGAATCTCTGCCAGGCATTTGCTCCGTCTATGGCAGCCGCCTCGTAGTAAATATCAGGTATGGCGAGGATGCCTGCTATGAGCAGGGTCATGATGTATCCCACGCCCCTCCAGATATCGACGGCCATGACCGATCCGAAGGCGAGCTTGGGATCCACCAGCCACTTGTTTGCGAGGAAATCCAGACCGACCGCCCTGAAGAACTCATTCAGGAATCCGGTCTTGGGATTCAGTATCGATGTGAATACGAGACCCGTCACCAGGATCGGCAGTATGGAAGGCAGATAAAGAATGCCTCTGTGGAAGTTCTTCCACTTGATGTTGCGTGAGAGCGCCACTGCAAAAAGCAGTCCCAGCCCTGTCTTCGCTATTGTCGTGATGATGGTGAACCAGACTGTATTGGTGATGTATCTGAGATAGTCATTATTCTCCGAAAAGACCTCGAGGAAATTCCTGAATCCAACGAAATGGAGATCCGGTGAATAGGCCGACCAGTCCGTGAAGCTGTAGCCTATACCTATGATGCCCGGGACCACGGAAAGAACCGTGTATATCAGCACCGACCCTAATACGAAATACCATGGATATACCTTTGATTTCTGCATGGCTTATACCCTCTCCTTAAACTTCCCCCACAAGTGATATGTATCACTATGGTGATCAGTTTAATCGAAACGTTTCGCATATTCCATGCAGACATTTGTCTTAGATTTGCACTTTTTTAACCTCTGCTGTTCTTCCGGTATTCGGTGGGGTTCTCCCCCGCCTCCTTGCGGAATGTCCTGCTGAAGTAGAACTGATCAGGATAGCCCGAAAGCTCCCCCACTCTGGCTATAGGCTCATCTGTGGTGGCCAGCAGTCTCTTCGCTTCCTTCATCCTGATCCCCGTCAGATAGCGCATGGGAGACTCTCCCTGGCTCTTCGTGAAGATCTTGGAAAGATATGCCGAAGAGAATCCGAAGTCCGCAGCCAGTGCTCCGATGTCTATCTCCTCCCTGAAGTGGTCGGCCAGATATCTCCTGGTCTGCTTCACTATCTCCTCCGTGCTCCGGCCCGCTGCTCCCTCATCGCCCGGGAGCTCATAGTCCTGCTGCAGTCTGAGCGCCAGCTTCTCCAGTATCGCAGTGAGCTTGTCCTCCGACACGGGCTTCAGAAGATAATCAAACACTCCGTGCCTGATGGCCTCCTGTGCATAGGAGAAGTCGGCGTATCCCGTGAGTATCACTGTCAGTATCTCCGGGTACTTCTCATGTATCTGCCCCGCGAGCTCAAGCCCGTCCATCTCCGGCATCCTGATATCGGTGAAGACGACCTGTATATTCCCTCCTTCGAGAGCCTTCAGAGCCTCTCTGCCGTCGCCGCATTCGGCAGCTATCCTGTAGCTGTCATCCGTCTCAGTGATCCTTCTCTTCAGCGACTGCCTGATCATGTATTCATCATCGGCGATCAGCACGTTATAGTGGTCTATCTTGATCATTTCCCTCTCCCGTACTCTTCACATGACCTCCCACTGTGACGAAGGCTCCGCCCTCCTCCCTGTTGCCGAAGTCAAAGACAAAAGGAATGCCGTCCAGCAGGTAGAGCCTTATGAATATATTCAGTATCCCCATCCCCTCTATCTTGAGGCTCGGAAGCAGCCCGCTCTCGAGGATACTGTCCATGCTCTTCCTGAGCTCCCTGTCCACCTCGGGGTCGAAGCCGGGACCGTTGTCCATGACGGTGACATGCCAGTCTTCACCCTTCATACCGCCCTCCACCCGTATCTCCCAGGGCTCACGGTGGACCATCACGGCCTTCACCGCATTCTCCACCAGAAGCTGTATGCAAAGCTTCGGCACCATGCAGTCCAGTATATCGTCGGAGATCTCATAGGTGTAGGTGAGACCGTTTCCGAAGCGGCGCTTCATGCATCCCAGGTATCTGTCTACCTGCTCCATCTCCTCCTCCACCCTGATACGCATCTCCCTGTTGGAGGAGATATATCTGAGTATGGAGGTGATGTCTTCGCACATCTCCGACACCTGGTCCGTCATCCCGCTCTCTGCCATCTCCCCTATCATGGTGAGGGAATTGTACAGGAAATGCGGGTTCATCTGAGACTGCAGTGCCAGCATCTGTGCCTGCATCTCCTGCTCCTTCAGTGTCAGCATGGTCTGCGTGGAGCTCTCCTGGGAGCGTATGCTTTCGTTTATCGAATCTCTCAGCTTGTCTATCTCCAGCACACCCGAATCCTGCAGCTTAAGTCTTGCATACTGCTCTCTGTCCGTATCCGACAGGAAGGCATATATGCGCCTTATGGGATCGCTCATCTGTCTGGAGAGTGCAGCCGAGAGTATCACACTGAATATGAGGATCAGGATCACCGCGCATACCGCCGGGATGAAGGCCCTGTACACGGGCCCCATGAACACTGCATCATCCACCGCCATGGCTACGGTCAGCTTGTCAGACTCGTCCTCGGCAAAGCACAGATACTGCTTTCTGCCGGTGTAGGTGTTGAGTATTTCTCCGTAGCTCCTCTCCCTGTAGTTATAGTAAGGAAATACCGCCTCCTCGGGATAGATCTGCCTCCCCTCTCCGTCATAGACCGCTATCACGGGTTTCAGCGTGGACACCTGATTGCCCAGCGGCCCGAAGATCTCGTTGTAGTATGCCTTGACTTCCATGAATCCCATCGGGTAGTGATAATCTCCGTAGAAGAGACGGCAGAGCGAGAAGTAAAGAGTCTCCTCATCCACTCCCGCGTGCTTCGATGCCCTGACATCCATGGCAGGTGCATATATGTACTTCTTGCCGGCATATTCTTCTGTCTTTTCGTACCAGGGCAGATCTCTCACACTTTCAGTGAGTACGCCGTTGTAATTGCCCACGCCGTATCCGCCGGACTCAGTGTCATAGATATTGAACTGCCTGTTGGAGAAGTTGAACCCCTTGAGAGAAATCATTATCCCTCCCAGCTCCTGTCTTGCGCGGAGCTTTTCGAAGGAATCGCCGGCCTCCATATATCGCGTGAAGCTCTCCTTGAGCTCCGAAGAAGCAATGGAATACATCAGTATCGTATCCATCTCCTTCAGCTTCTGCTCCAGGTTCGCCGCGATCGCCGTGCAGTTGGCCCTCATGTCGCGTGTGGCATGGTTCTTCAGTGTCCTGTACTGCATGATGGAAAATATCAGGGATATCAGCACCAGAGTCAGCACGGAGAGCAGGAGCAGAGCTCTCAGCAGTATGATGTGTATGCTCTTCTTTCTCATAGAACGATCGTTGTCTCTTCACCTCTGTATACGATATCCGTCCTGTACTCACCGTCCACGAATATACGTATACTGCGCTCTTTCTTCATTCCGGCATAGCTGCCCTGCCTCTTCCCCATGATAAGGGCGGCATCCTTTTCCGACCAGCTTATCTTTACGGTCTCGTATGCGCCGTCCTCGTATGTATAGTCGTCTCCGGCATCATCATAGTATGTGAAGCTCCCGTCGCATCCCGTATATATGTGCAGCTCCAGCGGCTCTTCATTGTCCTCCATTGCATAGGTAAGCCCCTGCCTCATGGGGATGATGCTCCCGCCCCTGGCAAAAAGCGGTATGGTGTCTATCCCGGCTCCGACTCTGACCGTACTGCCTCCGGAGTACTTTTTGTTGTCCCGTATATCGTACCATTCCGACCCCTCGGGGAGGTAGCACTCCCATGTCTTGTCCTCGTCAAGCTCCCTGCTTTCTGCCTCATAGTACATGGGCCTTGTCACGGGGCACACCAGCAGGCTCCTGCCGAACATGAACTCACCTGATATGAGCCTCGCTCTGTCATCCTCCGGGAAATCAAATATCAGGCTTCGCATGATGGTATCGGACTTTTGCCTCACTGCTCCTGCCAGAGAGTATATATAGGGCATGAGTGCATATCTCAGCCTGATCGCATACGCTATGGCATCATAGAAGGGCTCTCCCTCGCTGCCGAAATTCCATATCTCCCTGGGTGTATCCGTGCCGTGGGAGCGGAACATTGGCAGGAAGGCTCCCATCTGAAGCCAGCGCACATAGAGCTCGCAGTAGCCCTTGTCCTTCACTCCCTCATCATATCTTCCCACCCAGAACCACTTCGGGGTAGGATCGTCCCCGCATCCGCAGCCGCGGTTTCTCCACTCTTTGCCCACCGTGAAGAATCCGCCGATATCCAAAGTCCAGTAGGGATATCCCGAAAGCGCCATGTTGAGGCCCTCCGTGATCTGACGTCTCAGCGTCTCCCATGAGGCGCAGGTGTCTCCCGACCAAAGCATGGCGGCATATCTCTGTCCCGAGGCATAGCCCGATCTGGTCAGGTTCAGCACTCTCTTTTTTTCCGTGGTCCTGCGCTGGTTCTCGTATATCCCCTTCGCATGAGCCAGGGCATATGCGTTCGCCTTCTCTCTCGGGAGATACTTCTTGTGCTCATCTCCCACGATCCGGTATCTCTCCCAGGGCTCACGGCGTATCTCTCCTCCCCAGTCAGGTCCGGAGAAGGGCTCCGTGGAGTCGCACCAGAAGGAGTCGAAGCCCTCATCGAAGAGTCCGTCCTTCACCTGCTTCCAGTACACCTCTCTTGCTTTCTCATCGAATGCATCGTAGGTCGCAAGATCGTTCAAAAGCTGCCCGTTTGCCATGAACTCCTCATAATTCTCTGTTCCCGAGTTCATGTTGGGCCAGACCGACACCATGGTATGTACGTTCATTTCATGGAGTTTCTCCGAGCATTCCTTCATGTTGCCGTAGCGCTCTTTGTCCAGGATCTTGTTGCCCCATTTATCCTTCTCCCAGGTGTTCCAGTCCTGTACTATGCAGTCAATGGGTACGTTCAGTTCTCTGTATCTTGCAGCTACTTCCACAAGCTCCGATGCGGTGTAGTACTGTTCCTTGGACTGCACATATCCGTAGGCCCACTTGGGAAGCATCGCGGCATCTCCCGTCAGATATCTGAAGCCTGCCACTATCTCATCCATGCTCTCTCCGGCCACGAAGTAGTAGTCCAGATACGGTATCGCATCGAAGAAGATATATGATCCGTTCTCCGTGTCGGAGAATGTCAGAAGAGAAGTGCAGTCGAAGAACATGCCGTACCCTTTATCGGACACGAACATCGGCATGGGTATGCGCATATTATGCTGGTACATATACTGGACATGGCCTCTGTAGTCGTATATCCCCTCCTCGGCCTGACCCAGTCCGTGGATATGCTCATCTTCGACGAAATCAAAATGCAGTCGCCCCTGCCAGGCCTTGTGATCCTCCACTTCCTTCAGATTGCGTATGAAGTTCCTCTCGCCGTCCACGGTCTTCACCCTGTCGATCACGGGAGCCTCTCCGCCTGTCGTATATTTCATCACGGGGATCTGTACGAATTCCTTCTTCCCCTCTTTCAAAAGGATCCCGCTGCCGCCGTACTTCTCCCAGGTGATGTCCAGCTCCTCCGACACTAAAGCCTGCGCAGCACCGCCGCTTATCCTCGCTCCGTCCCCGTCTTCTGCAACCCTGATACTGACTGCATCGTCCGTTTTCTTCGCACGCTCGTCAAGCAGCATATCCTCCTTCAAAGCGAAGGCTTCCTTTCCGTATCTGCAGTGTATGATATTCTGCCTTATATAGGAGAGCTCCAGTCTCTCCCCATCCTTTTCTATAAGTACTATGTTATCGTTTTGCGTGATTTTCACTTTCTTATCCTCCATTGATCTGCCGGTCTCAGGCCTTCTCCTTTTTCTTCGATCGTCTACCCGGCAGCGGTCCTATGTGTTTCTTGTAAAGACGGTAAAAGTTGGACATATTTCTGAAGCCGCACTCCATGGCTATATCCGACACCGATCTGTCTGTCGTGAGGAAAAGCTCCTGTACCCGCTTCAGTCTGAGCATGGTCACATACTCGCTGAAGCCTTTGCTTGTGACATTCTTGAAATAGCTGCTGAAATAGTTGGGACTCATGTAGGCGAGTGCCGCCACCTCCTCCAGTGTCACGGCATCCGTATAGTGCGAGTTGATATAGTATATGGCCTGTTCCAGCCGTTTCATCGAGCGTTTCTTTTCGTTCAGGCTGATATCCATTATAGGGTTCTCATTCTCATAGTGTCTTAAGAGCAGCGTGAGTATCCTGAGTATATCGGCCCTTATCATGCCCTTATACCCCTTCTCCCTGTGTCTCGACTCCTTCGCTATATCCTCCATGATCGCATGGATATAGTCGGTCCTCTCGTCCCGGGAGGATATCAGGTTCCTGAAATGACTGCCCAGATAGAAGAAGGGCTTCATGTAGTCGTCATCGGAAGCGCCCACGGGATCGGATACCACCTCAGGTGCAAAGGTGAGCACCGTGACCTCCACGCTCCTCTCCGTGACTGTCCATCCGTGAGGCTCCACCTGGTTGAATATGATGATATCTCCGGGCTCCACATCATACTGAGTCCCGTTTATGAAGTAGGTCGCGAATCCCTTTTCCACATATGTGATCTCGCAGAAATCGTGATAATGGAATCTCTCCGGATCGTTATCCTGCTCCAGGAGCGTGAGCTTCCTTATCAGCACCGGGAAGCCCTGGGGCAGCTTTGTCGAATCCTTGCAGATGACCATGAAAAAGCACCTCCGATCAGTACACTACTTCTAATATATCATACATGAACGGAGGTGCATATTAACGACTTATGGACCGGGTCTTTCTATCCCTTCAGCACCTTGTATCCCATGTAACGGGCGAGTTCGGACAGCTCCTTCTC
>DNLO01000056.1 GCA_003488445.1 Lachnospiraceae bacterium
TCCCTTTCGCCAAGCCCTGGATCGAATAAAACCGCTCTTCCGTCATTATCGACAAACACAAGTTTCAGATCGTACCCTCTGTCTCTTACTATCGCCTCCGCCTTGTCCTTTCCGGACAGCATGAAGACCGTGGACAGGGTGTCACAGAGCATGTCATCATCGCCTATCACTGTCACCTGGCTGAGACCTGTATCACAGGGGTATCCCGTTTTCGCGGAAAGGATATGGTGATACAGCTTTCCGTTCAAGTCTATGAAGTATCTCTCATATGTGCCGGAGGAGATCACGCATCCCTCATTGATATTTACCGTGGCTATCGTTTCTCCTCTGTCAGTGAACGGCTTTTGTATCCCCACCTTAAAGGCCTTTCCCTTCTTACTCCCAAGGGTGCTCACATTTCCTCCGAGGTTTATGACTGCTCCTTCACATCCTTTTTCCCGAAGATAGTCCTTTATCCTCCCTGAGATATATCCTTTAGCGATGGCACCCAGATCTATCATCGTGCCGTCATCACCAAGCGTCAGCTCGTCCCCGTCAAGCGAGACGGCAGCCTGGTCCACGTTCTCCAGCGCTTCGGATATTTCCTCCGGTCGAGGAACACTGCCGCTGCCGGATCTGAAGTCCCAAAGTGCGGAGACAGGAAGGATCGTAATATCGAATTCACCTCCGCTGATATCACCCGCCTCGAGCCCCATGGCGATACAGTCAGCCAGTGTATCTGATACCGTGACCGATCCTTTCCCGATGTGATTTACACGATACAGCTCGCTGTTCTCATCATGAGCCGACAGGACCGCTTCCATATCGTCACAGATGGCGAAGCAGCCCTCGAGCAGCTCCTGAGCTCTCTCATCATAGACAGTAATGCTTATGGCAGTATCAAAATAGACCCTCGTATCCGAAACGGGATCTGCTTTATCATTAAAACCGCCGCAGCCTGCGATCAACACGCAGACTGCGGCAATAAGAGTCAACGGATAGATTTTTTTAAACAATACACTTCCTCGGACAGTTCTTCTTGCAGAGCCCGCACTTTACACACTTCTCATAGTCTATCACCGGTGTATTGCCCTGCATCTCTATAGCTCCCTTCGGGCAGGTCTGCACACATTTGGTACAGGCTATGCATCCGAGCTTGCAGGCGTCTATGACAGGCTTTCCCCGATCCGGATTGGCACATCCTATTGCCACTGCCTTGTCATATGGCACCTCGGATATCAGCTTTTTCGGACACGCCTTCATGCATTTCCTGCAGTCCACACACTTCTCGGGATCCACATGCGCTATTCCGTTCACTATAGATATCGCACCGAACTCACATACCTTCACGCAGTCGCCGTATCCCATACATCCGTATGCACAGGATTTCGGCCCTTTACCGGGAGAGAAAGACATCACGGAGCAGCTGTTCTCACTTCCGGAGTAATCATATTTATCCGTAGTATTATCGCAGTCTCCTATGCAGTGGACAAAAGCCACCTTCTTCACGGTTTCGCCTTCTGCTCCGCCGCCCATGATCTTTGCCACCTCTTCCGCCACCGGAGCCTGTCCTACCACACAGGCATTGGTCGGGGCTTCCCCCTTTACTATAGCCGCTGCCAGAGCGGCACATCCCGAATAGCCGCACGCACCGCAGTTGGCACCCGGAAGAGCCTCCGTCACAGCTACTTCCCGTTCATCCGTCTCTACGGCAAACTTCTTTGACGCTATACTCAGGAATACTCCCACAAACAATCCCACGCCGCCGACCAGAACGGCAGAGAACAGTATATCAGGACCCATTTATCTTCTCCTCCGTATTGTTTTCATTATCAGAAAGACGAAAAACCGAAAAACGCTATGGACATCAGTGCCGCTGCTATCATGACTATCGGGAATCCCTTAAACGATTCCGGAATGTCGTTATATACGATCTTCTCCCTGATATAAGACAGTATGGTGATGGCTATCAGAAAGCCTATGGCAGTGAAGAAACCGTTCACCGTACCGGTAAGGATGTCGTAATCCTTCTGTACATTTATCAGAGCCACTCCCAGCACCGCACAGTTGGTCGTGATCAGCGGAAGGTATATCCCCAGCGCGTCATACAGCGTCTTGATATACCTTTTCAGGAACATCTCCACGAACTGTACCAATGCCGCGACCACAAGGATGAAAGCTATGGTCTTCAGATAATCCAGTCCCAGCGGTACCAGCAGGAATCTGTATATGACACCGCAGACGAAAGATGCCAGTGTGAGGACGAAGGTCACGGCAAAGCCCATTCCCATAGCCGTCTTGCTCTTCTTTGATACTCCGAGGAATGCACATATCCCAAGGAACTGGCTCAGTACCACATTATTTATCAGCGCTGCTCCCAGCGCCAGCATCACTATGCTCATGATCCGCTCTCCTTTGTCTCATTACCCTGATCGGCAGGATCTTTACCCCCGCACATGCCGAGCCTCGTGCAGGATGCACATTCAGCAGCGCACCCGGCGCATCCGTTCTCTGTCGGATCCCAGTTTGTACGCCTTGCGGCCCCTATCTTCAGCTTGTTCATTATGGCCACAAAGAAAGCCATGACAAGGAACGCACCCGGAGCCAGGATAAAGAGGTTGACAGGTACATAGCTTCCGGGAGTCACTCTGAGCCCGAACCAGGTACCGGCTCCGACGATCTCCCTGACAGATCCTATCAGCAGAAGAGCCAGCGTGAATCCGATCCCCATGCCGATGCCGTCAAACACGGACTCCACGGGCCCGTGCTTTCCTGCATAGGCCTCTGCCCTTCCCATTATGATACAGTTGACCACTATGAGGGGGATGTAGATCCCCAGTGCCTCATAGACTGCAGGGGTGAAACCCTCCATCAGAAGCTCCACTATGGTCACGAAAGAAGCAATGATGACGATGTAGGAAGGGATGCGCATACGTCCGGGTATTATCTTCTTAAGCAGCGATATCATGAGATTGGACGCTACCAGTATGGCGGTAGTGGAAAGTCCCATGCCTATGGCATTGGTAGCACTCGTAGTCGTGGCCAGAGTCGGACACATTCCCAGTATCAGACAGAATACCGGATTCTCCACATATATGCCGTTCCATATCCGCTCTAACGGTGTATCTTTTTTGTCTTTCACGGTGTCATCACCTCCTCATACTCCCTTACGGCAATGACCGCCCCGTTCACGGCGTCGGTCACGGCACTTGTGGTAATGGTTGCTCCGCTTATGGCATCTATCTCATTAGGAGCACTCGCCCCTGTCTTCGAATAAGCAATGACCGTATCTGCAGCCAGATCAGTAAACTCGTCGATAAAGGGTGATTCCTTGGCTTTCATGCCCATGCCGGCTGTTTCGGAAAGAGCGAGGAAGGATATGCCGTTCACGGTATGACTGTCGCCTTCGGTCCTCACACCCACCATGATCTCCACATCTCCGCCGTATCCGTCACTGTCGGTAATATCCACCACATATCCCAGCAGACCGCTGCCATCCTTGTCGTATGCGCAGTCTATCGAGTTCAGTGTCACACCGGTGATGCCACTCTCCTCAAGAGCTGCCTCAAAGCCTTCCGCGAATCCCGCATCATCCGCTCCCTTTGCGCTTTCAAAGGAAGCAGCATCGGAAAACACCTTCTGCTGCGACTCGGTCCTGGCCTTCTGCTTGCCGTATGCTATCGGCTCCTTGGTGATATTATAGACGGCACCCAGCAGCGTTCCGGCCACCAGTGTAATGAGCGTTACGATCAGTATGTCCTTTACGGCTGAACCGTTCTTATCCATTCTTCTCTCCCTTCTCGCGCTTTATGCCGAAGGCGACGGGGCGTGTGATACGGTCTATCATCGGAGACAGACAGTTCATGAATATGATCGCACAGGATACGCCTTCAGGTGACTTTGATACCATCCTGAAAAGGAAGGTGAGTATGCCAAGACAGATCCCATATATCATCTGTCCCTTGCCCGTCATGGGAGAAGTGGCATAGTCCGTGGCCATGAACCAGGCGCCGAGCATAAGTCCGCCGGCGAACAGCTCGCAGGCCGTAAAATACAGGGGATCATCGTAACCCCTGATGGATGATGCCAGCAGGGTAAGTACGAAGAAGGTACCTATGTAGGTCAGCGGTATCTTCAGATCTATCACGCGGATCAAAAGAAGGAATGCGGCTCCAATGAGCAGAGCAATCGCCGAAGTCTCACCAATGGTGCCGGGTATCCTTCCGAGGAAGAGATCACCCAAAGGATATGCCTGTCCTGCCTTGAGAGTCATGAGCGGTGTGGCGGAAGACACCGCATCTACAGTCCTTCCGAGCGCTCCTCCCTTC
This sequence comes from Lachnospiraceae bacterium, assembly GCA_003488445.1. Taxonomy (GTDB): domain Bacteria; phylum Bacillota; class Clostridia; order Lachnospirales; family Lachnospiraceae; genus NK4A144. The sequence continues at coordinate 4,308 of DNLO01000056.1, forward strand.
ACCGTAAAGTCCGTCATCTGCGAAGAAAAAGAAATCAGCAGGAAGCACCTCGCACCGAGAGCAGGGTTCATAAAGTTCTGCCCTATGCCTCCGAAGAGCTGCTTCACTACTATGATACCAAACACCGATCCCAGCACCGGGACGAATATCGGTACTTCGGGCGGCATGTTCATGCCGATGAGCAGTCCCGTGACCGCTGCCGACATATCCTGTACCGTCAGCGGACGTTTGGTCAGCTTTTCAAACACATACTCTGACAGGACGGAAGATGCCACCGATACGACCAGTACCAGGAGAGCATGCCATCCGAAAAAATACACTCCGCATATACTTGCCGGAAGCAGTGCCAGTGCTACCGCTCCCATTATCTTCTGTGTAGTTGCCCCGTCCCTGACATGAGGCGACTGGGAAACGCTGAATCTGTTCTCCATACTCATTTCCTTCTTTCTGCCAGCAGGGTTCTGCGCATAGCTTTGATATTTGAGGCGAGAGGCCTTTTGGCGGGACAGATATAGGAGCAGGATCCGCACTCAACGCATTCCATGCCATATCTTTCGACAAAATCCTCTTTGTCGCCGTGCTCCGCAATATCCGAGAGATCACAGGGCATCAGATGAGCCGGACATCCTCTCACGCATCGTCCGCACTTTATGCACGGACCGGGTATGCTCTCCTTTACCGGGTCTTTAAGGAAGCAGGTAATGGCTCCGCTTGTCTTGGTTACCGGAACATCCAGCCCGAAAAGCGAGAATCCCATCATAGGACCACCGGATATCAGCTTCTCCGGCTGTGATCTGAATCCTCCGGCTGCCTCTATGATGTCCGCGTATGACATCCCGATACGTACGTCATAGTTCCTGGCATTCACGACTGCATCACCCGACACCGTAAATATCCTGTGCATCAGCGGTCTGCCCTTGATCACCGCTTCATAAACAGCTATCACGGTATCCACATTATTGACTATGCATCCTGCATCTGCAGGGAGAATGGAAGAATTCACTTCCCTGCCGGTCACTGCATATATAAGCGACCTCTCAGCACCTTCAGGATACTTCGTCTTCAGCGGCTGCACTCTCATCCGCTCTCTGCCGGACACAGCCTTCATCATATTTTCTATTGCCAGCGGCTTGTTGTCTTCTATGCAGATGACTCCCTCTGCCTGAGGGAATACCTTAAGTATGCATGCAAGTCCCTGTACCAGCTCCTCGCTGTTTTCCAGCAGACATCTGTAATCAGAGGTCAGGTAGGGCTCGCACTCTGATCCGTTGACCAGGATGTGATCTATCTTTTCCGGCTCCTTCGGCGAGAGCTTGACATGGGTAGGGAATCCTGCACCGCCCATTCCTACCACTCCGGCTTTTTTTATCCGCTCGATGATGTCTTCCTTTGTCAGTGCATCCAGGCTCGCCGGCTCATATTCGCATTCAGTATCAAGCCCGTCATTTTCGATAACTATGGCATCCACCGGATCGCCCATGGCATTTCTTCTCTTCTCCAGTGCCTTCACGGAGCCTGATACCGATGAGTACACCGGCGAAGAAACGAATCCCCCTGCCTCGGCTATCATCTGTCCTACCTTCACCGGGTCGCCCTTTTTCACCAGCGGCTTGGCCGGTGCCCCGATATGCTGGGACATAAGGAAAACCATTTCCTTACCCGGGTCCAGTGTCACGATCGGCTGGTCCATGGATAATTCCTTCATATCCCTGGGATGGATACCGCCTTTAAATGTTTTTACCTGCACTTTGCACCCCTTTATGATTTATTGTTCAGCTTTATCCGCTGCGCCTGCTGTACTGTCTGTACCCCGGGCCGCCTCTGTTTTTACCGTTCCTGCAGATGCGGCATCGTCCTTCTGAGCCGCCGCACGCTTTGCCGCGAGGGCCGCTGCCGCCCGCTCCGCTGCCAGTCTGGCCTGCTCTGCGAGCACCGCTTTCTGCCTGTCCGACAGAGGGTAATCAAACTGCTTCTTTGTCGTATCCGGCTCTGTGTATTCCTTGGCTATGGACAGCGATTTCTTGGGACAGTTGTCCACACATCGTCTGCACTGTATGCATGAGAAAGGTCTGATAGACCAGGTCTGCTGCTTCTTGTCCACCGTGATAGCCCTCGTCGGGCATCTCATCTGACATACTCCGCAGAGGACACAGGCATCCATGTCGTTCACGACATGTCCTCTGGTACCCTCTTTGTAGGTTGCGGGACCCTCCGGATATTTCTCAGTGGCCGGAGATCCCATCAGGTTTTTCAGTTCCGTTTTAACGAAATTTGCCAGTGACATTTTCTCGATAGTATTACCTTTCCGTACAGGATATACAGGGGTCCACCGTCACCACGAGGATCGGGACGTCAGCCACATCACATCCCTGCAGCATCTGAGCCAGTGCCGGGATATTTGCAAAGGTCGGTGTCCTTACCCTCATTCGCTCGATGAACTTCTTTCCGGAGGCATGTACATAGTAGCAGGCTCCGCCTCTCGGCTGCTCTATGACAGTCATGTATTCTCCGTTGGGGAAGCCCTTGACCGGCACATAGATGCCCTCTCCCGGTATCTTCTCTATGCACTGTCTGATGATATCTGCGGACTGATATATCTCCTGTATCCGCACATAGCAGCGGGCGTAGGAGTCACCCTCATCAGACGTGATTATGTCAAAATCTATCTTGCCGTACGCTGCATATCCTCTGGTCCTGTTGTCCACAGCTACTCCCGAGGCCCTCAGGAAGGGTCCCTCACAGCCGAGCCTCTGTGCATCCTCCTTTGACAGGTAGCCTATCCCCTTCAGCCTGCTCAGTACAGCCGGGTCGGAGAGGAACACTTTCTCGCAGGATCTGATACCTTCCTCTATCTTATCCAGCTCCGGCAGAAATCCCCTGAGCACATCATCCGGAACATCCTTTCTCAGACCGCCTATTCGTATGATGGAAAAGATCACCCTGCCGCCGGTAGCGGACTCCAGCATATCCAGCACCTTTTCACGGTATTTCCATGTCTCCATGAAGAGACTCTCAAAGCCGAAGGCATCCGCCATAAGACCGAGCCAGAGAATATGCGAATGCATGCGGGACAGCTCAAAGAGTATCGTACGGATGAACCTTGCTCTGTCTGTAGGCTGTATGCCCATGATATTCTCTATGGCGTTGACGTATCCGTATCCGTGTCCGAAAGAACAGATACCGCATATCCGCTCGGCCACATATACCATCTCACCGAAGTCCTTCTTCGTCACCAGGCTCTCCAGTCCTCTGTGTACGAATCCGATGGAGGGTACTGCCTCCACCACCTTCTCGTCCTCTACGACCAGATCTATGTGTATGGGCTCCGGTAGGACCGGATGCTGCGGCCCGAAAGGTATCACACTTCTTTTTCCTGCCATCTTATCTGCTCCCTCTTTATCGCTCCCGCTCACGCAAAAGGCGCCTCCTCTGCGGTACGGTAGAGCCGGCCCTTATAGTCGTGATTTATCCCGTCTATGCTGATACCGAAGAGATCGTGCATCTCGTTCTCGTAGAGATATGCCCCCTCGTAGATATCCGTGATGCTCGGAATATGGGTTCCGGGTGCGACAGTGATCTTCACATGCCTTACCACATATTCTTTCTCAAAAGAATACAGGATCTCATATACTTCTCCCAGCTTCGTAGCGCAGATCTGCAGCATACGATCGCCTTCCGTCTTTATCTCCTTTATCTTGTTGAGCAGTGCATCGAGCTCAATCTCTTCCAGGTTGTCAAGCATCTGCCGTCTCCCGCTTCATTCTGTACTCTTCCGATGTCAGACTTCTGTAACCCTCAGTCTTCATCCTCTTTCTCTTGTCATCCAGTATCGCAAGTGCCTTTATCACTCCGTCGATCAGGGCCTCGGGCCTTACAGCACATCCCGGCACGTAAACATCGACGGGAATAACGGTATCGGTACCCCCCAGTATATTGTAGCAGTCCTTGAATATGCCTCCGTCACACGCGCATATCCCGCAGGCCAGGACCACCTTCGGGTCCGGCATCTGGTCATAGATCTGACGCACCACATCCTGATTCTGCACGTTGACACCTCCCGTACACAGGAATATGTCTGCATGCTTGGGATTTCCCGTATTGATTATACCAAATCTCTCCACGTCAAATCTCGGTGTCGTGGCAGCCAGCACCTCTATATCACAGCCGTTACAGCTGCTCCCGTCATAATGCAATAACCATGGACTTCTCGATATCCTCATCAATATCTCCCTACCCGACCGGTATCATATCAGTGTGAGGAGGAGCAGATTCGACCCTCCCACGAAGAACGTAACGATCCATGCCAGCTTCAGCAGCACTTCCCACTTCACTCTCGGAAATACATTATCTGTCAGCGACATTACGAACATCACTGCCGCAACAGCGATCAATGCATAAATGATGCTCATCGGATCCGACGTTATGAAGAACAGTCCCGTCATGCCCAGCATCAATACTTCCTCATACAGCTCGGCCAGCTCGGACAAGCCGTATATCCGCCCCGACAGGTCGCCGGTCAGTCCCTTGATTATCTCCTGGTGTGCGTGATGCGATGTAGCGATATCAAAAGGTGATTTCCGCAGTTTTATCACCAGGATAAAACAGAACCCCATGAAGAATCCGGGCATCTTCACAACAGGCGGAATATCGGTCTTTATTATATCCGCCACTTGGAAGGACCCTGTCGACAGATAAAAGCCTACTGCCGTCAGCAGGATCATCGGTTCGTATGCCATCATCTGGAGCAGTTCACGCTGTGCCCCTATCTCTGAATAAGCTGCATTCACGCTGTAGGCTGCCAATACGAGAAAGACCTCTGCCATTGTGAGTGAGAAGAGCACCAGCAGCAGATCTCCTCCCCCGAAGAATACCGCTCCGCTGAACACCGCAAAAAAGCAGTGCGCGATCACCAGTATCTTCTGGATATCATTCACTGTGGTGGACTCTTTCGAAAAAAGCTTCAGCAGATCCCACCAGGCCTGCATCACACTGGGACCCCTGCGTCCCTGCATACGGGCTGTGACCACGCGATCTACCCCCGAGACTGCCGAGGCGATCAGCGGAGAACACACCAGATAAATCATCACTGCGATCAGCGGAAGATGCTTCATCATATGAACAACCCCCTTATCGCGCAATTGCTCAGTATGAGTATCACGAAGGCTGCCGAAAGTGCCAGGCATGGACCGAGCATCTTCTTTTCTCCGAAAAGTTCCTGCATATACCAGTTCGATAGATGCTGCTTCTGTCTGTTTCCTTCGCTGTCATAGAAGCTCCTGTCATCTCCGGTGTTGAAGCCTGACATATATGACAGCACCCTTCTGTCCTGCCTCCTGTTCACAACGATCATCAGGGCAGGCAGCAGACAGATGCATATTATCATGATCGCCATGATCACAAAGTCCCCGTCTGTTATCGATGAAGAGAAAACATCCTTGCTGTGTCCCGGCATCCAGTCGTTGAGATACGGGATCAGGACATAATGGCTTATGATCGGATACAGAAAACAAAGCGCCACCGTCGCAAAAGTAAGAGGACAGATCGCCGCCCATTCGGTCTTCCTCACTCTGTTTTCCTGTCTGGTCGACTCCTTGGATACACTGAATATCTTCCCCAGCCACTTCACCCAGTAGAAAAGCGTAGATGCCGAGCCGAAGCATAAGAACAATATAAGATATACGTTACCGGAATCTATAAAGCCACGAAGCGCAGCCCACTTCGCCACGCACATGCCCAGTGGCACGACAGACATGCCGAATATACCTACTGTCATAACGAATGCCAGCTGTGGCACCCTCACAATCATCCCGTGCATATCCTCGATGTCTCTGGTACCGGTCGAGTTCTCATATGCACCTACCGCCATGAACATCACCGATTTCGTGACTGCATGGAACATAAGGAGCATGATGCCGGCCCACATGGCAGACTTCACTCCGCAGGCTGCCGCTGCCGCGATCAGTCCAAGATTGGATATGGTGGAATAGGCCAGCACCTTCTTGCCGTCGGATACCGTAATGGCCAGTAATGAGGCTGCAAAGAAAGTAAATCCGCCTGCTGCCGTGACCATGACTCCGGGAAGGGTACCCCTCATCAGTGGAGAGAGTCTTATAAGAAGATACACGCCGGCCTTTACCATTGTCGCGGAGTGCAGCAGAGCCGAGGTCGGTGTGGGCGCCACCATGGCCCCCAGCAGCCATCTGGAAAACGGCATCTGCGCCGACTTTGTAAGCGCGGCAAAAGCAAGCATCGATACCGGGAACATCACGAGATCGGGCACCGCCGAGAAACGGAGGAGCTGCGACAGGTCATACACTCCGGCTACCAGCACGCAGAACATGATGGCCGCCATGAAGCCGCACCCTCCCAGAAGGTTCATCCACAGCGCTCTGAAGGAGTTGGTGACAGCCTCTGATGTTTTTGAATATCCTATAAGAAGGAAGGAACAGACAGAGGTTATCTCCCAGAAAAAATACATCCACGAAAGATTATCACTTGAGACAAGCCCCATCATGGCACCAAGGAAAACGAACAGCATCGCGAGAAAATATCCCGATCTGTCCTCCACATCACTATGGTGTACGTGATAGTCCTTTATATAACCCACCGCATATATGCAGATAAGAGAACCTACTATAGCCACCGTCAGTATCATGATCACCGTGAGCACATCCACACGGATATGGGGTGTCGTGCTTTCTCCCAGACCTGAAATATCCAGCCAAAGCATGGGTACTGTGCCGGCAGCCGAGAGAAGGAGAATATAATACCTCCTGAAACGCAGCGCCTGCGAGAAGACAAGGAGCATGAGCAAAGCCTCGCTGATCATGATCACTTTGTCTGCATACGGTGTATCCGTAAGATACGAGGATGCCTCGGGGAAATCCCTCCCCATCAGATAGGATGCCGAAAAAAATATGGCTGCCGCGATCTCAGCCAAAGCCCCCGCTGTCACAACGGCCGTGCGCACTGCCGATCCATTCCTCATAAATGCCAGAACTGCTGCCGTTGCAAAAGGAAATAATATTAGAAATCCCAATTCAGACATATATAAAATATAGCACCAAATCTCTGCTGCTACAACCTTACCGGTGCCCAGAGCTGCACCTCATAAGAGGTCCTGCCCATATCCAGATCATACGTATCCACCAGCTCATATCCCGACCGTTTCAGATGATCCTCATCTGCTATGGTCTCATACCCCGGCACGGCTGTCACCAGGCTGTACTCCTGACGGGTCACCTTTTCTCTCATCTCATCTCTGTAGGAAAGATGCTTCTCCATGAGATCTCCCGCATAAGGAAAGAGCGACATATAAAGCCCGGATCTTTTGTATTCTTCGTAGAACTCTTCGTTGATAGCCATCTCATGCCCGTTGTCATACAGATATCTGTCATTTATCAACGCGTTATATCCCAAGGGTGCGACATACAGGATATCTCCGGAAGCCGCGTATCTGTCGCAGGTATCGTATATACTTTCCCATCTCTCCCTTGCAGCCCCGTCCTCATCGTATACCGGCAGCCTCCCGTCACAACGGTACAGTGTGAACATCACCATCACAAGGGAAAGAACGTTGTATGCCAGACTGATCCTGCGGTCAGGTATATCGATAAGACATATCTTCCCGATAAAAATAAAGGCATATATGACAACTCCGGGCATCAGCATCTGCAGGTAGTACGAAAGCCACGCCCCGTCATTCTGTCCGAAGTACAGGAGAGCCGTCGCCGCCACCGCTGTGTGGATCACGAAAAGTCTGCTCCCGTCAAACAAAGGTGTCTTTGTCCTGAAGGCTCTTACGACCCCCGCAGCCATGCCCAAAAACACAAAAATGAATATACCTGCGAGGCTCCTTATCTGCTGCCACTCAAAAGCCCATCCCGATGCCGGCTCGGCATAATCTGCCGATGCCGCTGACGATACCGCGACACTGACCATGGAAAGAAGAGGAGCGGCTGCTCCCGTAGACTGTCCCGATACTCCATGTACCACAAGAAGAGAATATGTAAAGTAAAGCGGACACCAGATCTGCATGGCCGTCATCGTTCCCGCCAAAAGGAGCAGTCCGGCTGCAGAAAGTCTGATACAGCCCTTCTTATCTGTGATCAGCTTGTAAATAAATAAACTCACGGCAATAACGACCAGATACTGCTTGGTGTAGAAAAGAGCCACTGCCGTCACAGCTTCGAGATATTCCCTGTACTTTAAGTGCTTTCTTGTCTCTATAAAGAACACCAGTACCAGAAGCGTCACCCCGAGTGTGTCAGGGACAGCGTTAACATATCCGTATCTCCATGTACAGCAGACGGTAAAAAGGAAAGCACTCACACACGGAAGCCAGGTATCTGTGTTTTCCCTAACTATCCGCCCTGCCATCATCCCGGCTGCGACAACACAGACAAATGCAGTCAGGTAATGCAGCACTATGACATCGATAAACGGAAGTACAAAGTGCAGCCCCGCCACAAGAAGAGAGAACAGCGGTCCGTACTGAAACACGAGCCTGGGATGGCTCTCATGAAGGCCCGCGAGCGAATAGGGATTTATTCCCTTTATAATGCTCATGGTCAGATCTACATTCGCAGCCTCTCTGTATTCATTGGGAATATGCATGCCATGCAGCATTGATATAGTCATCCTTATGATAAAGAACACGGTGTAGAGCAGTACCGCTGCCGCAAGAGCATTAAAAATAAGCCGGCGGCCATGGCCACCGGCTCTATTTAAATCTCCTGAAGATCCGTATCTCTTAAATCTCAAACCGGCCCTCAGTGCCGTCATCCGTTACGAAGTACACCGCATTCTCTTCAGGCTTGAAGTAATATGTGACCTTCTTTACCTCTGAAGTCTTGCGACCGAAATCATACGTCCA
>DNLO01000229.1:0-8484 GCA_003488445.1 Lachnospiraceae bacterium
CGGAGGCTGTGGAGAACCCCTCCAGACTGGGCATTTCTTCCATCAGATTTTCCGAGCAGTCGCAGTGCCCGTGATCATGCGGCAGTTTCATCAGTATACTCCTTGTTGTGAGACAGTATTTCAAAACAACTATTGACATCCTGTTTTTTTCAGTATAGTATAAATACAACAATTAAACAATCGTTTAATTGAAATGCAGACAAAGGAGACTGATAAGATGAAAAAGAGCTACAAGATAGAAGTAGACTGCGCAAACTGTGCGGCAAAGATGGAGGATGCGGCAAAGAAAACCGAGGGCGTGAAGGATGCCGTCGTCAACTTCATGGCACTGAAGATGAACGTGGAATTCGAAGAAGGCGCAGATCCGAAAGAGGTGATGCCCAGAGTACTCAAGAGCTGCAAAAAGGTGGAGGACGACTGCGAGATATACTTATGAATAAAAAACAGAAGCAGACACTGTACCGTATCATCATTTCCGCTGTACTTCTTATCGGGCTGCATTTCATCCCGGTGACGGGAGTGCTGCGGATACTGCTTTATCTGATACCTTTTCTCATCATAGGCTATGATGTCCTCAGAAAGGCATTCAAGGGGATAAAGAACCGTCAGCCTATGGATGAGTCGCTGCTGATGACGGTGGCGACACTGGGGGCCATGATACTGGGGATATACGAGGATCTGAACGGCGGCAAAGGTGATTATGTGGAGGCCGTGGCGGTGATGCTCTTCTACCAGACAGGAGAGTGGTTCCAGAGTGTTGCCGTGGGAAAGAGCCGGCGGAACATCTCGGAGCTGATGGATATCAGGCCCGACTACGCAAATATCGAAAAAGACGGGAAGATCGAGCGGGTGGATCCGGATGAAGTAGAGATAGGGACCGTGATCTGCGTACAGCCCGGAGAGAAGGTCCCTATAGACGGAGAGATCGCGGAGGGCAGCGGAATGCTGGACACAGCGGCCCTGACTGGAGAGAGCGTTCCCCGTAGTGTGTCTGTCGGTGATGAGGTGATATCAGGCTGTATCAATCTGAACACCCCGCTGAAGATAAAAACGACGAAGGAATTCGGAGAATCCACTGTGTCAAAGATCCTGGATCTCGTGGAAAATGCTTCCTCGAGAAAATCCAGGTCGGAGGATTTCATTACCAAGTTCGCTCGTGTGTACACCCCGGCAGTGGTCTGCTCGGCGCTGGCTCTGGCTGTACTGCCGCCTGTATTCAGGCTGGTCTTCCTGGGAGTTTCTCCCATGTGGGGGAGCTTCATATACAGGGCACTGGCGTTTCTTGTCATATCGTGTCCCTGTGCACTGGTGGTCTCCATCCCTCTTTCTTTCTTTGCCGGGATAGGCGGAGCGAGCCGTGCAGGAGTGCTGATAAAGGGTTCCAACTACATGGAGACACTTTCAAAAGTGGATACGGTAGTGTTCGACAAGACAGGCACTCTCACCGAGGGGACCTTTGAAGTGGATGCGGTGCATCACAGTCCCATGAACGAGAAGGAACTGATAGAGACAGCGGCCCTGGCGGAGGCTGCATCGAACCATCCCATCAGCCAGAGCCTGAAGAGGGCTTATGCCGGGGATATAGACAGAAGCCGGGTCTCGGATATTGAAGAGATCGCGGGTCAGGGCATACTGGCTTCAGTGGATGGGAAGCGTGTGGCCGTAGGAAACGTTAAGCTGATGAAGACAGTGGGGGCCGAGTACAGGGAGTGTCCCGATGATATCGGAACGGTGATCCACGTGGCGATAGACGGAGAATATGAGGGACATATCCTGATCTCGGATGTCGTGAAGCCGCACTCGGAGCAGGCGGTAAGGGAACTGAAAGGCAGCGGCGTGAAGAAGACCGTCATGCTGACCGGAGATGCATCGAAGATAGCCGACAAAGTGGCGCGGGAGCTGGGTATAGATGAGGTACATGCCGAGCTGCTGCCGGCCGGCAAAGTGGACAAGGTAGAGGAGCTTCTGTCTTCAAGAGACGGAAAAAACAAGCTGGCCTTTGTCGGGGACGGGATCAACGATGCCCCCGTCCTGTCCAGAGCAGACATAGGAATAGCCATGGGAGCACTGGGCTCGGATGCCGCGATAGAGGCAGCGGATATAGTACTGATGGATGACGATCCGCTGAAGATACCGCAGGCTATCCGTATCGCACGCAAATGCCTCGGGATAGTGAAGCAGAATATCGTGTTTGCCATAGGGGTGAAGCTGCTCTGCCTGCTGCTGTCGGCCCTGGGGGTCGCGGGGATGTGGATGGCTGTCTTCGCAGATGTCGGAGTGATGATGATCTGCGTGCTGAACGCCATCAGAGCACTCATGGTAAAAAAGTAAAAGACCTGCCGGTTTTTGGTTTCTTTATCTGATATATGGTATACTGTATGTTGTTTTTCAGATGAGAGCTTGATCAAGGAGGAAGTGCTCTATGGGCAGGTTTGTCGTTGCAGGGGTCATTCAGATAGAGACCATCGTAAAGGTGGATAAGATACCGATCGAGTACTCTCCGGTCACGAGTGTGCCGGATACCATTTTTACCTCTGCCGGAGGTGATGCCTTTAACGAGACGCTTGCTCTGAGCTGGCTCGGAGATAAGGTGGAGCTCCTCTCGGTGGTGGGACGCAATCTGGATTACAGTGTCCTCAATCCTCCCGACAGAGAAGTGACGATAAACACAGACTATGTCCTTCCGGTGATAGACAGTACGCCCACACAGGTCGTGCTGTATGACAAGAACCGCAAGGAACAGATCTTCGAGGATCTCAAGAGTCTGAGAGAGGCGGAGTACCGTATGTCCATGGTGCCTCCCATGGTGGGAGCCAGCGATATGGTGGTGCTGTCCAATGCCAATTTCTGCAGACCGTTCATCAAAGTGGCGAAGGAATTCGACAAGAAGATAGCGGTAAATATCCACACTTATGATCCCGAAAAGGAAAAATATAATGTCGATTTCCTGGAGAATGCCAATATTCTCTATTTCAGTGATGATACCATCGAGACGGATCCTTTTGACTTCGTGAGAGGGATCGCGGATAAATACAACACAGATATCATCATTCTGGGGCAGGGGTCGAAGGGTCTCATACTCTACGACAGACATAAGGACATCAATGTGCATTATGACACGGTCAAGACAAATGAGGTCGTGAATACGACCGGGGCCGGCAATGCACTCTTTGCCTGCTTCCTTCACTATTATCAGGAAACGGGCGATTCCGCGCTTGCGATCAAAAATGCAATGCTTTTCGCTTCATACAAGATCGGATACATGGGCACATCGATCGGCTTCATGACAGTGGAGCAGCTCGAGCAGTGGAGCAGCCTCATCTGGGGCAGCGGCAAGCCGAGCATGCTGTAGGACCGGACTATAGGAGATCAGGAGGGAGATTTATCAGATGGGGAAAAAGGCACTTATCACCGGGGTGACAGGACAGGACGGATCATTCCTGGCTGAGCTGCTGCTTGATAAAGGATATACTGTATACGGGATGATCAGGAGAAGTTCGGTGGACTTCAGGGAGCGGATCGCTCATCTGGAGGGTGCACCGAATTTTCACTTAAAATTCGGAGATCTGGGAGACTCCATAAGTCTCGTAAAGCTTATTGCCGAGGTGAAGCCGGATGAGATATACAATCTGGCGGCCCAGTCTCACGTCCAGGTTTCCTTCGATGTGCCGGAGTTTACGGCAGACATAGACGCCACGGGAGTATTGAGGATTTTGGAGGCTGTGAGGGTATGCGGCCTGGAGAAGAGCTGCAGGATATATCAGGCATCCACATCGGAGCTGTACGGCAAGGTGGAGGAGGTGCCTCAGAGCGAGACCACTCCTTTCCATCCTTACTCACCATATGCCGTTGCCAAGCAGTACGGCTATTGGATCACCAGGGAATACCGCGAAGCGTACAACATGTTCTGCTGCTCCGGGATACTGTTCAACCACGAATCGGAGCGGCGGGGAGAGACCTTCGTCACAAGGAAGATCACTCTGGCGGCAGCAAGGATAGTCCAGGGCAAGCAGGAGAAGCTCTATCTTGGAAATCTGTCATCTCTCAGGGACTGGGGATATGCCAAAGACTATGTGGAATGTATGTGGCTGATACTGCAGCATGATAAGCCGGAGGACTTTGTCATTGCTACCGGAGTACAGCATTCGGTCCGGGAGTTTGCCACTCTCGCCTTTCATCATGCCGGCATGGAGCTCGAATGGAAGGGTGAGGGTATCGACGAAAAGGGAATAGACAAGGCTACGGGTAAGGTCATCGTGGAGGTCTCGCCGGATTTCTACAGACCCACCGACGTAGTGAATCTCTGGGGAGATCCAAGCAAGGCAAAGAAGGAGCTGGGATGGAACCCCACGAAGACAAGCTTCGAAGATCTGGTGGCTCTCATGGTCAAGCACGACATGGAGAAGGTCGCCGTGGAGAGAGCGGGCGAGCACATCAAGCTGAATCTCGCCGAATATCTGGAGAAGGGAGTCGTGAAATAGTGAACCCGATGGCTGAGGAACTGAAAAAGGAACTGGAGATCCCCACTGCCTTTACCATTCCTGTAGGCGGGGGGATCGCGATAAACCAGACAGTGGTGATCACATGGTGTATCATCGCTGTCCTCTTTGTTCTGATGCTCATACTCACAAGAGGCTTCGTGGTCAAGAACCCGGGAAAGAGGCAGCTTGCTGTGGAGGCCTTTGTTGTGTGGATCGAGAAGCTGGTGGGGGGCAATATGGATGAGAGATGCAAGGTGTATGTCCCATACCTCGCTTCTGTGCTCATCTTCATTGGAGTATCCAACATAGTGGGTATATTTGACGTGGCTCCGCCGACGAGGGATCTGCGGACTACCGTAGCTCTTGCGCTGATGAGCATAGTGCTGGTCCAGGCCGCTGCGATCAGGGAGCATCATGTGAGCGGCTGGCTCAAGGGCTTTGCGAAGCCCATTGGACTGATGGCACCCATGAACGTACTGGAGCTTCTGATCAAGCCGCTGTCGCTTTGCATGCGACTTTTCGGAAATGTTCTGGCGGCCTTCGTGATAATGGAGCTGGTCAAGATGGCGGTACCGGTTGTGCTGCCGGCGGCGCTGAGCATCTATTTCGATCTCTTTGACGGACTTCTGCAGGCATATGTTTTTGTATTTCTTACGTCACTATATATAAACGAAGCGGTAGAATAGGAGGATGACAAAATGATAGCACTTGGAGCGGGTCTCGCCGCACTCACAGGTATCGGAGCCGGTATCGGCATTGGACTGGCAACGGGCAAGGCGGTGGACGCCGTGGCACGTCAGCCGGAAGCTCACAGCAAGATAATGACACTGCTGCTGCTTGGATGCGCTCTCGCAGAGGCGACGGCCATCTACGGCATGCTGGTAGCCATACTTGTTATCTTCATGCTGTAAGGCTTTCTTATCAAAGGCGACAAACAGGAGGCAGATGAAATGCTCAGTTTCGATCCGGTGAATTTCATATTCATGATCATCAATGTCCTGATACTCTTTTTCCTTGCAAAGAAATTCCTGTTTGGAAGAGTGAACGACGTGATAAAGAAGAGAGAAGAAGAGATACAGGACGCATATATCGCTGCGGACAGAGTCACAGACGAAGCGCTGCGTTCCAAGAAAGAGTACGAGACGAAGCTCGCTGCTGCCGAGAAAGAGACAGCAAGGATGATCGATGAGACATCAAAGAAGACAAAGGAGGAGAGCGAGGCCATCATAGAAAAGGCGAACGCCGAGGCGGCGGATATCCTGAAGAACGCAGCACAGGAGGCCGAAAAACTGAAGAGTGCTGCCGAGATGGCACGTGACAAAGAGGTGGAGAGAGTCGTGTTTGATGTAGCGGCCAGGCTTGCGGGTCAGAACATGACAGACCAGGCCAACAGCGACCTGTATGAAAAATTCCTTTCGAATGTGAACCAAAATGAGTGACACAAAGATGAAAGCATCCCTGCGTTTTGTTGTAGCACCTACTGCAGAGCAGACAGAGGGATTCAAGCGGTTTCTCGCAAAAAAATACGATACCGTATCTGAAAACATAGACCTTATCCTGGTCGAGGACAGGGAGATACTCGGCGGTTTCATCCTCAGAGCAGGGGATGATGAGTATGACTGGAGCCTGACGGGCAGAGCGAAGGAGATAATGAGCGATGCCGATCTGGATCTGGGCCGTATGGCGGCGGACCGGGATATCATTTCCGTGATCAAGAATGCGGCCGATTCTCATATTTTCGAAACAAAGGGACATGAGATAGGGCATGTGGCATACTGCGGAGACGGGATAGCCAGGATAAAGGGACTCTCTCACGTCGAGTATGGAGAGATCGTCATATTCGAAAGCGGTGTCAGAGGGATGGTGCTCGACATCAGGGAGGATAACATCGGATGCATTCTCTTCGGCACCGATGACGAGGTGTATGAAGGAGAGAAAGCAGTCCGTACCGGGGCAGCAGCCGGCATACCGGCAGGAGAAGGGCTGTTGGGGAGGATAGTGAACGCTCTGGGAGATCCGATAGATGACAAGGGCTCCATAGAGGATACGACTCAGATGCCAATAGAGTCGCCGGCTCCCGGCATCATAGACAGGCAGCCCGTGGCAGTTCCCATGGAGACAGGGATCCTGGCTATAGACAGCATGTTCCCCATAGGAAGAGGACAGAGAGAGCTGATCATCGGCGACAGACAGACCGGAAAGACCACCATCGCCACAGATACCATCATCAATCAGAGAGGTAAGGATGTCATCTGTATTTATGTTTCCATCGGACAGAAGGCCTCTACCGTAGCAGCTCTGACGGAGAATCTGAGAAGGCACAGGGCGATGGAGTATACCATAGTCGTGGGCTCCTTCGCTTCGGACCCTGCACCCCTGCAATACCTGGCACCCTACTCGGGGACTGCCCTCGCTGAGTACTTCATGCACAAGGGCAAGGATGTACTCATAGTCTACGACGATCTGTCAAAGCATGCAGTGGCGTACAGAGAGATATCACTGCTCCTTCGCAGACCCCCGGGCAGAGAAGCATATCCGGGAGACGTATTCTACCTTCACTCCAGATTGCTCGAGAGATCAAGCAGACTGTCCGATGAACTCGGAGGCGGGTCCATCACTGCACTGCCTATCATAGAGACTCAGGCAGGAGATGTGTCTGCCTATATACCTACGAATGTCATCTCCATAACAGACGGACAGATCTTTCTGGAGAGCGATCTCTTTGCTGAAGGACAGCGGCCTGCCGTCAACGTGGGTCTTTCCGTATCCCGTGTGGGAGGAGCGGCGCAGACCAAAGCAATGAAAAAAGCGACCGGTTCGTTCAGGATAGATCTGGCGCAGTACAGGGAGATGGAGGTCTTCACCCAGTTCTCCTCCGACCTGGATGACGCGACCCAGACTCAGCTCGCAAACGGCCGCTCGCTCATGGAGGTGCTGAAGCAGCCGGGAGCCACACCCATGAGCATGCCTCATCAGGTGATCACCCTTGTGGCAGCCGGAGAGAAGCTCTTTGCCAGGATAGATCCCAAAGAGGTGAAGCTCTTCCAAAAGGAGCTGTTGGAAAGTTTCGACATAGAGAGGCCGGAGATCGTGGAAGAGCTGGAGAGTACAAAGGTACTCAGCGATGAACTGAAGAAAAAGATCGTAAAAGCAGCACAGAGGTTCCAGAAGAATTGGCACAACTCAGAGAAATAAAGGATCGTATCGGGAGCATAGAGGGTACTCAGAAGATCACCAATGCGATGTATATGATCTCTACCACCAAGCTCCGCCATGCGAAGGAGAACAGGGAGAAGAACTCTGCCTATTTCAGCGCACTGAAAAATCTTGTGGAGAGGCTGCTGAGACATATGCCGGAATCGGAGCATCCGTATCTTCGCGTGACCGACAAAAAGCCCGCGGACCAGACACACGGATATCTGCTGGTCACTGCGGAAAAGGGCCTGGCGGGAGCCTACAATCAGAACGTGGTCAAGCAGACCGAGAGGCTCATGAAGGAGAGCGGGGGACACTCGAGACTCTTCGTGATAGGCGAGACCGGCAGGAGATATTTTGAAAACCATGGAGTGGCTATAGAGCCGGACTTTGAATATTCGGCGGAAAATCCGACCCACCATGTGGGCAGGATGATAAGCAGTACGCTGCTTGATGTCTTCGAGAGTGGAGGTATAGACGATCTGAGGATCGTGTATACAGCCATGAGGACCGCATTGGATACTGAGGTGAGAGTGAGGCAGATCCTTCCTCTCATATCTTCGATGGAGAAGGTGGATCTTATGCTCGCCATAGGAGTGACCAATGAAGAGTTCATCTTCAGCCCCTCCCCGGAGGCGGTCATAGAGGCTGTGGTCCCGAACTATATGAACGGATATATATACAGTGCTCTGCTTGAAAGCTTCTGCGCCGAGCAGAACTCGCGGATGCTGGCCATGCAGACGGCGACGGATGCTGCCACATCAATGACCAGAGATCTCACCATGGAGTACAACAGGGTGAGGCAGAG